>JAUNNU010000168.1 GCA_030537295.1 Bacteroidia bacterium | reverse complement strand
TAATCAACAAAAAGTTCAATCAATAAATCAATTAAAAAAATGAAAAGTACAATTTTCAAGATGCGCTACAATGCGCCGGAGATGAAGACAACCGAATTCAGGACAGAGAACGGTTACGCCGTGAGCGAGGAGCCGGGCTCAAGCGTGAGCGTGAAGATCACGATGAATGGAGGCAGTCTCTAAGATTCAAAGATTCAAGGATTTAATGATTCAAAAAATGAAAAAATTTAGTTTAATTGTTATGGCGTTGGCATTGGTGATGGGATTGTCACAGTGCCAAAAGAAGCCGAATGCACCAGTATTCGGCAGTGGTTACAGTCAGAATATCACAGTCAATACAAATTGCGGTGATAAGAACTCAAAAGTGACAGTTGACGACCCTGTTACTGGTCTTCTCGATATCAAATGGGAAGTCAATACTGACAAACTGAATGTCAGCGGAGCTGCTACTGGCACTATCACGTGTGTCAGCTCAACAGGCAGCACTGGCGAATTTTCAGGTCCAGTCAACGTGTCATCTGAAGGCAATCTTACCTTCACTTACGGCGAAGAGCCTGATTATTCAGAGCAGGACGGCACCTTGGAATGGATAAAAGAAAATTTTTATCTCGTTTCAGATGATGTCCCATTTGAAAAAACCGGTGTTTACGATTTCGATATGAAAACCCCTTATGCTGTCTTGAAACTTGATTTGAGCAATTTGGGTAATGAAAACGGAACTGATGTTAAAATCACAAGAAGCGTTCCGGTTGACGGAGATGGAACTTATTTTGCCACAATCAAAAATGTGAAGAGTGATGCACCTCGGGTCGTGTACATTGCAGTGCCGGTCGGGAAAGCAAAATATACTTTCAGCGGAAATATTGATAAAAACAACCCAGAAATTGTAGATAACGTTGATAAGACATGGGATATTAAAGCTGGTACGTTTTATTCAAAAGGTGGAACAGGTGAAGCGTTTGTAGTTAAGCATGAATTCGTTGACCTCGGGCTTACAAGTGGAAATTTATGGGCTGATTGCAATGTCGGCTCCGGCGCACCAGAAGAATCAGGCGTTTACTATCAGTGGGGCGGAACGGATTCTGTCACAAAAACAAGTATCAACCTTAACTGGATTAATTGCCCATATACAAATGGTGAAGTGCTTGTTGTTGATGAATATACGAAGATATTCAAAAAATACATCACAAGAGAAGCATACGCCGCAGAAGGTTATCCCGTGGATAACAAGATAGATCTGGAACTGATGGATGATGCGTCTTATCTAATGTGGGGGCACAGGGGCAAAATGGCCAATAAAAAAGATTTTGAGGAGCTGCTTAATGAATGCGATCATCAATGGTGCGATGATTATAAAGAGACAGGTGTAAAAGGGGTCATTTTTACAAGTAAGGCTAATCCCCAAAAGAGTATTTTCTTCCCTGCTGCGGGTTCTCGTACTGGAACAGAACTTTCCGATGTTGGTGTAGCATGCCGTTATTGGTCAACTTCGCTTTATGGTCACCTGGATAATCACGGTCTTTATTTCTATTATGAAAAGGACAAAACTCCAAGTGCTGTTTATAATGGATACAGATACTACGGAAGGCCGCTTCGTCCCATTAAGAACGGAAACAACTAAATTATTTTAGTTACATAAGCCGCAATGGTTACTCCAATGATGCAGAATGCAATATGAAAGATTGTGGAGTAACCATTGCTTTTGTTTGTAATTGAATTGTGAATCAATGCTTTTGCGTTTGTGTATTTTTGTCATGAAAATTTTTAATTTGTAGATTTTGTTAGTAAAATGAAAAGAATAATAATTGTAATTGGAATATTATCAGTATTGCTTGGCTTGTCGCAATGCAGAAAGCCTGTTTTTGGCAGTTCGGACATTAACACCGGCGATTGCGAGCGGACGGTCACGTTTATGGCAGGCGGGAATGGTAAGGGTGATTTTGAACTTGTGAGCGGAGCGTTGAAATATAAATGGAATGAAAACGACAAAATTTACGTCTATTGCTTCGATGATGGAATGAATGCCAAAGGATTTGCCGGTGTCCTTACAACAACTTCAAGTAACATTTCTGCTGGCGGATATTCGGCTCGGTTCGATGGCAAAGTGAAGATACTTTCTGGAAGTACAAAATTCAGGTTCATACATTTCGGGAGTTATTTCGATGATGAAATCATGTCAGGCGACGACATAAATACAGTGGAAGCCGACTTCTCATCACAAGATGGTGACATCGCAACGGTGGCAAGTAAAAGTGTCTCTGTCTGTGATACAAAGATTACCTCTGACTGTGTGTATGATGACAATTGCAAATTAAAGATTCAATATGCCTTGCTGAAAATGGATCTCAGCAATTTGGTGGGCGCAAATCTCGATGGAGCAACTCCAAGTGGTGTCACTTCAATTGCCATTACGGGAAATCTCCAAAACAATAAGATTAAAATTGACAATAAAGGTGTTATTTCTTATGTTGTATCTTCAAGTGCAACAACAATGATGACAATTTCTAATCCTGCCAATCTGCAAAATGTTTATGTGATTGTGGCAACGGCGGGAGGAAATTATCCGCTTGTGTTCACCAATGGTAAGTACGAGGGAAAAATAGAGTTGAATTTGGAATCAAACAAGTTTTATCACGGTTCGGAGGAATCAAACTACAGTTTTGTCTTGCCTTGTTATGTGGATTTGGGTATTGGTAAATGGGCGACCTGCAATGTCGGTGCGCTGCATCCGGGAGAATCCGGAGATTATTTCCAATGGGGAGGCGTGGAGCCTGTCACAGGCACCGTTGGCTGGAAAGGATGCCCGCATACTGACTGTGATATACATGGAGTGTATTCTGACGATCATAAAAATGTTTTCACGAAATATACAACAGACAATGCTTATGTGGCATCAGGCTATAGTGTTGATAATAAAACTGAACTGGAGGCAGTTGATGATGCGGCCACTAAAAATTATGGCAGTGGTTGGTGTATGCCAACAAGAGAGCAATTTGAAGAGTTATTAAAATGTACATGTTTAACTTTGGAAAATTATAAAGGCACAAAAGTTAAAGGAATGCTGATTTATAAAGATGATGCAACGGTAAATATATTTTTACCAACAAGTTGCAGTTATTGGACTCGGACAGTGCAAAATAGTGGAAGTAGTCTTAAATATAATCAAAATGCTTATTCCTATGCAAGTGATGCAGATGGATTTAAAGGCCGTTATAGGTGTAATGGGCGTTCAGTACGGCCTGTGAGAAAATAATTCCGCGTGAAATCTGTGTGGTTTGGAAAATATTTGTCATCTCGGCAGCCATTAATTTTTAAATACCATGAAGTACCCCATCTGAATTCAGATGTTCAGCACAATCATCGAAGAAGGCATGGTCTATGTCGATAAGACCGTCCTCGTTTATCAATCGACGTAGAAAAACATCTGCTTTTTGTGCCGTCCGCGATGGTTCGGGGAATCATTGCTCATCTCAACGCTTGAAAGCTATTTCAAAGGTGAGAATGAATTTTTCAAAGGCCTTGAAATTGAAAAGTTGAAGAAGGACTGGGTGCAATATCC
>JAUNNU010000004.1 GCA_030537295.1 Bacteroidia bacterium | reverse complement strand
AGTTCAAACTTGACGGCACCGCCGCCGAAGCCCTCAAACAAATCGAAGACAAAGGCTACGCTGAGCCTTACGCCGCGGATTCGAGAAAATTGTTTAAGATTGGAGTGGCGTTCTCGAGCGAGAAGAAAAACATCGTTGAATGGAAAGTTTGTTAAGTGTTGGGAGAGTTGAAAAATATTTTACTCAAAATGCGCCAATTACGTTTAAAAGTAGTATCTTTGCAGCTTGAATTTTTAGCTAAATAAGAAAGAAAAATGAGCGCAATCAGAAACATTCATGCACGCCAGATCCTTGATTCTCGCGGCAATCCAACAGTTGAAGTGGATGTCATCACCGAAGACGGCATCCTCGGCAGAGCAGCAGTCCCGTCAGGCGCATCGACAGGTGTTCACGAAGCAGTGGAACTCCGTGACGGTGACAAGTCAAAATTCATGGGCAAGAGCGTTTACAA
This sequence comes from Bacteroidia bacterium, assembly GCA_030537295.1. Lineage (GTDB taxonomy): Bacteria > Bacteroidota > Bacteroidia > Bacteroidales > F082 > Limimorpha. Next base: position 50,776 of record JAUNNU010000004.1, on the reverse strand, counting down.
GGCTGTTGACCATGTGAACAACGAAATCGCAAAGGCAATCATCGGCTACGAGGTGACAGACCAGAACGCCATCGACCAAAAGATGATTGAACTCGACGGCACAAAGAACAAAGGTAACTTCGGCGCCAACGCAATCCTCGGCGTTTCATTGGCGTGCGCAAAAGCCGGTGCTATCTATACCGACCAGCCATTGTACCGCTACATCGGCGGTGTCAGCGCAAACACACTCCCTATCCCGATGATGAACATCCTCAACGGCGGCTCACACGCTGACAACAGCGTTGACTTCCAGGAGTTCATGATCATGCCGGTGGGCGCAAAATCATTCCACCAGGCAATCCAGATGGGTTCGGAAATCTTCCACAACCTTAAGAACGTTCTTAAGAACGCCGGTTACTCGACAAACGTCGGCGACGAAGGCGGTTTCGCACCTAACCTCCGCTCAAATGACGAAGGCATCGAGGTAATCCTCCAGGCAATCGAAAAGGCTGGCTATCGCCCGGGCGAAGACGTGTTCATCGCTCTCGATGCAGCATCATCAGAATATTATGTGGCTGAAGAAAACGTCTATCATCTCCATAAATCGACAGGCGAGAAACTCACTCCGGCTCAGATGGTTGACTTCTGGGACAACTGGGTGAAGAAATATCCTATCATCTCCATCGAAGACGGTATGGCAGAAGACGATTGGGACGGCTGGAAACTCATGACAGACAGAATGGGCAGCAAGATTCAGCTCGTCGGTGACGACTTGTTTGTGACAAACGTCGAACGTCTCAAGATGGGTATCGACCGCAACGTCGCTAACTCTATCCTCGTGAAAGTCAACCAGATTGGTTCACTCACGGAGACAATCGCCGCTGTCAACCTCGCTTATCGTAATCAATATACGGCAGTCATGAGCCATCGTTCCGGCGAGACTGAAGACACAACCATCGCCGACCTCGCCGTCGCACTCAACACAGGCGAGATCAAGACAGGCTCGGCTTCACGTACCGACCGTATCTGCAAGTACAACCAGCTCATGCGCATCGAGGAAGAACTCGGCGACATGGCATATTTCCCTGGGAAAAACCATAAATTCACCAAGTAATTTCAGATTAGAGATGCTGACGCTGTTGGTTAAACCATCGTGCGCCAGCATCTTTTAACTTTACTCTTTACTCTCTCAACTGAAAAAATATTCTTCTTTGAAATTTACGAAATAAAGTTTCTCCTGCGCACGGGTCATGGCGGTGTAGAACCAACGTAAGTCGCTGATTTGCAATGTTTCACCTTCGGGTAGATATGGTGCGTCGAGGAAGACGACCGGCCATTGTCCGCCTTGTGTCTTGTGGCACGTCAGGGCGTAGCCGAACTTCACCTGAAGCGCGTTGAAATAAGGATTCTGCCGCATGGCCTTGTAACGTTCGCGTCGGTCGGGAATGTCCATGTAGTCTTCTTCGACAGAACGATACAGCCTTTCAGATTCTTCCTGCGTGAGGGCGGGGGAGTCGCTCGTCAGCGTTTCTAATAATATCTTCACCGAAAGATTCGGCTCTTCTTGATAATCAGTGAGTTGAATGTCAACATCGGCGAAATGGAAACCGTACATTTCCTCCGTATTGTTGATTCGCATCAGCTCGATCATGTCGCCGTTGGCGATGAAACTTATTTTCTGGCTTTCGTCAGTCCAGAAGTAATTGTTTTTCACAACCATGAGTTTGTCGCCGGTGGAAATCTCTCCGTCTTCCTGTAAGACACGGGCGCGGATCGCCTGATTGAACATGTTCGCGCGTTTGTTGCTGCGGCATATCACGACGGCTTCGTTGTCTGACCTTCCGTTGAAACTTTGCTGAAGCAGCTCCTCAAAATATTGAGGGTCAATGCGGTTGATGTCATTGAAGCCGATGGTCTTGAAAAGAGGCAGTATCGGATCATTGTCATCGTCAAAGCTTTGTTGCGACAGCCAGTTTTGGTCGGAGATTCGTTTGCGGATTTCTGTGGCGTTATACAAAATCCCCGATTCGAGTGCCTGGCGCATCACTTCTGTCATCTCAAAGGATGCGACGGTGAGGCTGAAGCTGTGTTTCAAGATGTTGATGTCGTTTGCCGGGCTGATGTCGATACCGACTGGCGGCAGCTGTGCCTTGTCGCCGATGAAAAGAAGCCGGCAGTTCTCGCCGCTGAACACAAATTCTATCAGGTCGTCGAGGAGCGAACGTCCGTTTCCGGAAGTCTCGTCGGAGATCATCGAGCATTCATCGACGATGAAAACGGTGTTCTTGAATTTGTTCTCGGCTCTCGCCATCCTGAAGCCGCCGTTTGGGAATGCCATGAAACGGTATATTTTCCTGTGTATTGTGGAGGCGGTCTTACTGGTATAGCTACTTAAGACCTTTGCGGCGCGTCCTGTCGGGGCGAGAAGCTGGAATCGCATCCCGATAAGGGGAAGGACCTTCACTAATGTCGTCACAAGGGTTGTCTTTCCTGTTCCGGCGTAACCTTGCAGAAGATATGTCGGATTCGGCTTTTCAGAAAGAAGAAACGCCGCGAGATGATACAGCACGGTCTTCTGACCTTCGGTCGGCATGAAACCAAACGAAGCCACCAATCTGTTGAAAAGCTCACCTCTCGTCATATTACTTACTGATATGAAACCACTATGCGGTTCTTCTTCGTACACCTAAATACCTAAATACCTACACACCTACACACCTACACTCCTTTCATCCTCAGAAAGGATATCCGATTCCGAAGTTGAACACGACATTTTTCCATTGCCATTGGCTGAAACGCCACATCTCGCTTTCTTCGTAGGCCGGGTCTCTGTAAGGTATTGCGAAGTCGAACCTGATTAGGAAAAACGAGAAGTCAAAACGCAGACCGACGCCGAGGTCCATGGCGAGTTGCTTGTAGAATGTGTCGAATTTAAATTCACTGTTCGGGAAACTTTCTATCGGTTTTGAGTTCCAGATGTTGCCGATGTCGGTGAACACCGCGCCGTGGAGGAAATGATAAATCGGGAAGCGGTATTCGGCGTTGAATTCCAACTGTATGTTGCCGATGCGTTCGGTCTTGTTGCCGTCGGGTGCGATGTATCCGCCAGGTCCGAGTTCGCGGAACGCCCAGCCTCTCATGCCGTTGGCGCCGCCGGCGTTGTAACTCTTTTCAAACGGCATGTCGTATGAGTTGCCGTACGGGATGCCGTAACCACCCATCATCCTGAAAGCGAAACTGCCGTAGTTAGCATAACAGAAATATCTCACGTCGAGGCCGAGTTTTACATACTGCGCGTAACGTATGCCGAAAATCTCATGGTAATCGTCAACGTCCGACATCAAGTTGGTGTTGTTTAACAGAGAAAGAAGATTTCCGGAAGTCTCAATATCTGCTTTTATGTAGAAGAAATTCCTCGGAATGACAGTGTTCTGATTGCTGAAAATCATCGAGTAACTGAGACCGAAGATGAGGTGGCTCGTGTATTGGTCTTTGAGACGTTGGTTCTGTTCTTCCTCAAGTTTCTTTTTGAAATATTCGCTTTGGTCAACCTTGACGCTGTTGAGGTTGATAGGGGTGAGGATGTGTTGTAACCTCCTGCTGGCCATCCAGTTATAACCGAAACTGGCTTGTGTGGTCTGACGTCTGTATAACGGCCGTAAGCGGCTGTCGTAACCTAATGTGACAATGGTTTTCGGCTGGTATTCTAAAACGAAGTTCCTCATCTTGAACGGTCCGAGGAAGCGCGGGAATGTGATGCTCATCTCACCACCGAACTCGTTGCCTTGGAAACGCCCCGAACTGGAGATCTCTTTGTCTGTGGAAAACAGCTGATAACCACCTTTCACCTTTACCGTCAGTATTTCGGAACCATGGAAAATGTTGTTGTTCTTGTAAGTGATACTGCCTAATGCGCCGAAATTTCCCGCCGAATTGGTGCCCTCCAATTGCAGGTTGTAAGAGTTCAGCTTGTCTTTGTGTAACTGAATCTCGCAATTCAAATGACGTACGGTGTCATTTTCTGAAGACGGAACCGTGTCAAAACGTATGTTTGAACGTGAATAAATCTTGAGATTGTGCAAGGAATGATATGTCTGGCTGACTCTCCTCTGGTTGAAAACGTCGCCGGGATGTATCTGAATCATCTGGTTGAACGTCTTGAATTTCATCTTCGGGTCCTCTGTGGTCACGAAGTCAAAGGTGGCATCTTTCTTCCTTTTCCCGTATGAGTACGAAAACGTGTATTCGGTCGTGTCGCTTGGCAAGACGCTGCCCGGCTTGTAGTCGGGATGCACGAAGACTTTGTCGATGACATATCTGTCGAATTTCTCACCTCTTATACATACTGTCACGTCAGCTCTTCTTTGGTTGAAATTCGTGTCAACCTCAAAGATGATGAAGTCTTTGGTGAACGTGTAATATCCGTGGTTGCTTAGATATTCGACGATTATGTCGCGCTCGTCGTCCATCTCGTATGCGTTGTAAATTTTGCCTGCCTTGACGGGAAGCGTCCGTTCAATCCTTTTGATGTGTCTGGCAAGCGTCGTGTCACTGATGTCGTATCTCAGATTCTTGATGACGTAAGGCTCCGACGGCGTGACATGATACGTAACCTTCGCCATCTTGTTTTTTATCTTATGCGAAGACGTGACCTTCGACTTGAAAAAACCGCAGTTGTTAAGATATGTGACGATGCCTTTCCTCGAATCAGCTGTCAAAGATTCGCTGTAATAAACCGGTTTCTTGCCGATTTTGTTATTAATCCATTGTCCGACCTTACTTTCTTTGTCAGCCGTTTGGTAATAAACGCTGACAAGCGGCATCCAGCCGAACACCTGATTTATAGGCTTCTGCTTTATGTTCTCGTAAATTTCATATTTGTCAATATTCTTGTGGTACGGCTCAATGACAACTTTGTTGCTGATTAACAAAGAGTTACCATCAGGAACATGTTTCCTGACGGAACACCCTGTTACGGCAATCGCCATGAGTGCAATAAAAAGTATCTCGACAAATCTTCGCATAAATAAGGTTGCAAAGATAGTTTTTTTTTCAATGTGAAGAGTCGGTTTTTTAAACTCTAATTTTGTTGAGCCTAAATAATTTCCGCTACAGTGAAGTTGCTGCCGCCGATGAAAACGACATCGTCAAATTTCGCGTTGTTCAACGCTGATTTGTAAGCGTTTAGCACTGATTCATAAACGTTTCCGCGCAGTCCGGCCTTGAAAGCCTTATCTGCAAGGATGTTGGCGTCGAGACCTCTCGGTATGTCGGCCTTGCAGAAATAATATTCAGCGTAATGAGGCAGGAGATTCAGGATGCCGTCGATGTCTTTGTCGTTGACGCAGCCTAAAATGAAATGTAATTTGTTGAAATTCATGTCGTTCAGCTGCGCGACGATTTCTTTCACGCCTCCGATGTTATGTCCGGTGTCGGCGATGACGAGCGGACATCTGTTCATCACCTGCCATCTTCCCATCAGATTGGTGTTTCTGACGACGTTTTCAAGTCCGTCGGCAATCTCTTCCTTCGTGATGTTGAATCTGTCTTTCAGAAGGTCGATGGCACATATTATCGTGGCAAGGTTTTTCTTTTGGTAATAGCCGAGAAGCGGATATTTTGCGGCTTCCATATAAAGTTCGCTGTTTTTCCAGATGTCAAACTCTTGATATTCAAGCGAGTCGATGTGAATCTTGTCGCAGTCGAAAATCTGATCGGCGAAGAAGATAGGAGAGTTGCCTTCTTCGGCTTTGTTTTTGAAAACGTGTTCGATTTCAGGCTGTGTCTCGCCGATCACCACAGGTATTCCGGCTTTGATGATACCGGCTTTCTCGGCGGCGATTTTCTCGAGCGTGTCGCCGAGGAAATGCGTGTGGTCCATCGAAATCTGGGTTATGATGCTGATTTCAGGTCTGATGACGTTGGTGCAGTCGAGGCGTCCGCCCATCCCGACTTCGATGATGGCGATGTCAACTTTTTCTTTCGCGAAGTAGTCGAAGGCCATGCCTGTTGCCATCTCGAAGAATGAGAGTTGCATCTTTTCCATCTGTTCTTTGTGTTCTGCCACGAAGTCGATGACGTTCTGCTCTGGAATCATCGTGCCGTTGATGCGGATGCGTTCGCGGTAGTCGTGGAGGTGCGGCGAGGTGTAAAGCCCGGTCTTGAAGCCGTGTTCCTGAAATATCGACGCCAAGGTGTGCGATGTCGTCCCCTTGCCGTTGGTGCCGGCCACATGGATTGTCCTGAATTTGTCTTGCGGGTTGTCTAATATATTAAGCAGCTCGATTGTGTTGTGAAGGTCGGCTTTGTAAGCTGTCGCTCCAACCAATTGATACATTGGAAGTTGGTTGAACATCCAATTTGTAGTATCAGCGTAATTCATTGTCTTATTATAAAATTGTAGGTTATCGTTCCTTTTTGTAGTTCAGCTGCGTTTGGGTCGGGCGAGAACTTTGCTGCCAAGGCTGCGTTCTTCGCCATCTCGCGCATTGCGGAGTCTGTCGTGGTCGTCCCTTTGCCGATCTCGGCTCTTTTGACGTTCCCGTCACGGTCAACATAGATGTCAACGACGACGCGTCCTTCCTCGCTGAAGTTCTTGCCTGGCGACGGGAGATGTTTCGCGCCGCGTCCGCCGAGCGAGTAGGAGGTGCCGCCGCCGCTTCCGCCTTGACCTTCGTAGCTGCCGGAGTCGGGTGTCCCGTTGGGATTGCCTTGGTCGCCGGCTTGTCCGGTCGTGCCTTCAGATTTCGGAGTGTCGTCAGTCTGTTTCGGCTTGAACAAAGCGCGTTGGTTTACAGTCTGTTGCGGCTTCTCAACTTCCTTCGGCTTCTCAATGGCCGGTGTCTCTTCGGTGTCTTGACTTACGACATCGTCTTTTACTATTTGTTTCGGCGCGGGCGGAGGCGTTTCCTCGACCTTCGTCGGCTTCGTCGGCTGGACGTTGCCCATGCCTTGGTTGTACATGCCGAGGTTCACCTCGACACCGGCTTCACCCGGAAGCGGCAGGGGAGTGGTGAACGCCATCAGCACGAGAAGCACAACGACGACAGCGTGGACAAAAATCGTCACGCCCAATGCGGTTGCCTTATTTTTTTTCTCTCTCGTCATGTCATTTCTTCGCCGATGTCGCAAGCAGAACTTTATGGTTCTGATGCGTCTCGTTGTTTATATTGTTTACGGCATCTATCACATTTACAACATATTGCACCTCGACAGTCTTGTCGGAACGCACTACGACGGTGCCTTCTTCCGTGCCGTTGAGCGCGACAGCGATCTCCGACTGAAGCATGTCCTCGTCAACGGGCTTCGCATTGCCTTTCTTCATCCCGATGTGATAACCGTTGTTCTCGTCGATATACACAGTCACGGTCTGTTTCGCCATAGTGCGGCTGCTGCTCTGCGGAAGCAACATCTTGATGGCGTTCGGCGCGACTAACGTAGAAGTCAGCATGAAGAAAATCAAGAGCAGAAACACCAAGTCTGACATCGACGAGGAGTTGAAATCCACTCTTCTCTGGTTTCGTCTTTTCAGTGCCATGTCCGCTTATTTTGAAGGTTCGTTAAGAACATCCATGAACTCAATGCTTTTCGACTCAAGCAGATTGACGACCTTATCTATTTGAGAAACAAGCACATTGTAGAAAATAAAAGCTATTATGCCAACGATAAGTCCGCCGACGGTTGTCACCATAGCTTGATAAATTCCGGTCGATAAAAGTTCGATGTCGATGTTGTTACCAGCCATTGACATGTCGTAAAACGCGCGAATCATGCCGATGACGGTGCCGAGGAATCCTAACATCGGGCCGGCTCCAGAAATCATCGCGAGGAGTGCGACACCTTTCTCAAGGTTGCTGACCTCAAGATTTCCTACATTTTCGATGGCCGTCTGAATGTCGTTCAACGGCTTCCCGATTCTCGAAATGCCTTTCTCAATCATTCTGGAAAGCGGCGTGCCAGACTTCTGGCATAATATCTTCGCCTCGTTTAACTTGCCGTCAATCATATAGTTACGAATTGTATCCATGAAGAAATCGTCTTTCTTCGCCGCCTTGCTGATGGTGGCGAATCTTTCGATGAAAATGTAAACGGCTATCATCGAGAAAATTCCTAAAATCAACATGATCCAACCGCCCTGAACGGCAAGTTCCCAAAGTGACATCCTGATTTCTGTTGGTTCAACAACTTGTTCTAAATCAGTGATTTGTAATAAGATGCTCAAAATATTCATAAAACTACTTTAATTTTTAACTTAACTTTTAACTTTTGAAAATATTATTTCAAGGAAGAAAAATTTTGCCGGAACATGAGTCGCTTTCCGCACCTGTGACCGATTTGAACACGTTGATTTCGTTGCGGTTGCGCAGAAGTCCGAGGAAAGCGAAGACAAGTGCCTCCTTGTAATCGATAATGTCGTTGTCTGGAATGATGACTTCGTGTTTTGTGTTGGCTTGAATCCGTTCAGTCAGGAATTTGTTTTTTGCGCCGCCACCGGTTATTAACATCTTTCCAAAAGGCTGGTTCTCAACGGATTTCCCGACTTGAATTGCGATGTGCTCGACAAATGTCGCCATCAAATCTTCTAATGGACAAGGGTTTGATTCCTGCTTGAAAAGCGGTTTCACGTTGTCTTCAAAGAATTCCCTTCCAAGAGATTTCGGGAATTTCCGTGAATGATACGGATGTGAATTTAGTTTTTCAAGTAATTGATTGTCAACGATTCCGTTTCGTGCCAGCAAGCCGTCTCTGTCGTAATCCATGTTTTTGAGGTTCGCGAGAAAATTGAGAGCTTGGTTTGCTATGCAGATGTCGTATGCAATTCGTTGACTGCCAATGTCGTATGAGACATTGGCAATTCCGCCGATGTTGAGGCAGATTTGAAATTCTGCGAAAAGGAATTTGTCGCCGACCGGCACCAACGGCGCACCTTGACCGCCTTTCAGCACGTCTTCGGTTCTGAAATCGTTTATGACTTTCACTCCGCAGATGTCGGCAATAGATTGGCCGTCACCGATTTGCAATGTGTAACGCTCCTGCGGACGATGGAAGATGGTGTGTCCGTGCGACGCCACGATTTCAGGTTTCAGACCGAATTTGTCAATGAACGATTTCGTTACTTTACCAAGCAACTTTCTGTATTGAATATCAAGGTCTTTCAATTCATCGGGCGACATGTAAAAAGCATCCGACAGACGTTTTTTCCATGCATGGTCGTATTCGAAATTGTCTTTCGCGACAATTTCAAAATGCCATCCTCCGTCGTGCCAGAAGTTGGCGTCAACCAAGTCAATTCCATCAAGGGAACTGCCGGACATCAACCCGATTACATTATACATATTCCTAAACACCTAACAACCTAAATTCCTCAAACACCTAATCACCTAAATAACTTCCACCACTTTTCCCAACTTCATGCTGTTTGAACCTTTTACAAGGATGTCTTTACCTTCAACGGGATGATTTTCAATGTATTGTATCAATTCGTCGGTGTTTTCAAAAGTTTGGAAGTTGCTGTTCGTACAAACTTTTTTGAATTCGTTTCCGACGAGGAAAGCATTCTTGAAATTCAATTCGTTAAGGAGATTGAAGATGATTTCGTGTTCTTTTTGCGATTCAGTGCCGAGTTCTCGCATGTCGCCGAGAATTAGCAGATTGTCATCTTTGCAGATGTTGCGGAAGTTTCTCACAGCGTGTCCCATGCTTGTAGGATTGGCGTTATATGCGTCAAGGATGACACGATTCTTCTGTGTTTCAATTACTTGTGAGCGGCTGTTTGTCGGGGTGTAGTTTGAAATGGCATCATAAATGTCATTGTTTCTGATGCCGAATTTCCATCCGACTGCTATTGCCGCCATCACATTTTCGAAGTTGTAGTCGCCAACGAGTTGTGTGTCAAATTCATACCAGCAGTGTGAGACTTTCAGGAACGGATTTGCTGAAACTAAAGCTCCGATGATGTCTGAGTCGTTATCGCTGCCGTAAGTGATTTTGCCCATGTCTGCGGCAAGATTCATGAGGAGCGGGTTGTCTTTGTTCACGAACAGCATACCGTCGTGTTCGTGAATGTATTGATACATCTCGTTTTTCGTTCTGATTACGCCTTCAAAGCCGCCGAAGCCTTCGAGATGCGCTCTCCCGATATTGGTTATGATGCCGTATGTCGGTTGCCCGATTTCGGTGAGTTGCTTGATTTCGCCAGGGTGATTCGCGCCCATCTCAACGACTGCGATTTCAGTTTCCGGCTTGATTCTCAACAACGTGAGCGGGACACCGAGGTGGTTGTTGAAGTTTCCTTGGGTGTAAACGATATTGTATTTTTTCGACAATACCGCCGCAATGAGTTCCTTTGTTGTCGTTTTCCCGTTTGTGCCTGTTATCCCGATGACAGGTATGTTGAGATGTTCTCTGTGTATTTTAGCGAGTTCCTGAAGGGCTTTCAGGCTGTCTTCAACGATGAAAAGCCTGTCGTTTTCGGGAAGATTTTGTCTGTCGGAGATGACACATGCGGCGATACCTTCTTCCGCGACTTTCAATGCGAAATCGTTTCCGTCGAAATGCTCGCCTTTGAGTGCCACGAAAACGCAGTCTTTGGTGATGCACCTGCTGTCTGTCGTAACGGTATAAGCCTTTTTGTAAAGGTCATATATTTTTTCAATGTTGTCCATGATTTGATGATTTATAAAAAAAGCCGCCAAATCTGACGGCTGTTATATCTTTGAATTAATTAGTTATCTCTTTCTTTTTGTCAGTGCGCTTCCGATTTTGTTCATGGCGCATCTGAAACCGATGGTGGCTGTTGACTGATCTTCATCGAGGAAGCGTCTTGTTGAGGGGCTGAGGAAGTAAGGGCCGTCCGCCCACGAGCCGCCTTTGTAAACGCGTGACCTGTCGGAAATCAAAGTCGTTACGCCGTATTCGTACATCTGATCTGTGAAGTTCTTCTGATCACCGCCGGCACTTGCCCAATCATTCTGTATGGTTGACTGAACATCACCATCGTTATAGTTGATATTGTAGCTGTTACGATAATTTCTGCGTGCTGAGACTGACTCTGGGGAGGCCTCCTGATAGGTGATGTTTCCGAGAGAGTCAATGACTCTGTTTTTGAATACGTTACCACGATAAGGGTTGTGGTCAGCGACATCTTCGAATGAAAGGGGACGATAGGCGTCCATCACCCATTCTGAGACATTGCCGGCCATGTTGTAAAGACCGTAGTCGTTGGGCCAGTATGACGCGACAGGTGCCGGGAATGCTGCGCCGTCGTTGAGGTTTCCGGCGATACCCATATAGTCACCGTTGCCTCTCTTGTAGTTGGCGGTGAAGTTCCCGTAATAGTCTTTGTCATCTGTGCGCAGACCGTCAGTGTTCCAAGGGTAAACCCTGCGTTCAACGATGCGTTCTTCCGTCGTGTTGCCGATTAATGCGAGTGCCGCATATTCCCACTCGGCTTCCGTTGGAAGTCTGTATTGAGGGAGGAGTATGCCATCTTCCATCTTGGCATTGCGGTAACCTGTCTCGCTTCTCCCGGAATAGTCTTCTATACCTTCATCGATGATGCCGTTGTATTGTCCTGCAAGATATGCGTCAGTGCTGAAGTGTGAGTCTGGAGTTTGGTCCGGGTCGAAGCTGAGAATGCCTTCGCTTATGAGAATGTGTTCGTTGACACGGTCAGAACGCCATTTCGCATAGTCGGCAGCCTGAAGCCATGACACGCCGACAACTGGATATTCATGGTATGCAGGGTGACGCAGATAAACCTCAACCATAGGCTCGTTATATGCCAATGAGCTGCGCCATACCAATGTGTCTGGCAACGCGTTTTTGACTATCATCGGATAATCCGCTCCATAAATCCTATCTAACCAATAAAGGTATTCAAGATAGTCGATGTTGCTCACTTCCGTTTCGTCCATGTAAAATGATGAAACAGTGACATTTCTCGATGAGTTGTCCCATGTATGATACACATTATCCTGTGTGTTTCCCATTGTGAAAGCACCGCCTTCGATCGGGACAAGACCTGGACCAATTTTTTCAGTCGGCACGTCCGCCACAAAAAATCCACCATAGTCAGGGTCGTTGTAGTACCAACCTGTCGTTTTGGACGCCTTATCCGTATTTCCGCAAGAAACCAAAAGGAATCCTACACACAAAATCGCTGAAATCGCAATGAATCTGAAATTTTTACGCATTATTCTCGTGTTTATATTTTTCTCCTAATAACTTGAAATTGCTTGTGTTATTGTGCTTCTGCCATAAAAAATGCACTCCGACAATTCACAAGAATTTGAAGTTGCAATTTTACGACAAAAAATTGAATGACGCTAACTTTTTTTTAAATTTTTTTTTGCGTTCGGATTGTGTAATATTTATTGACAACGCTCGTTTTAAATGTAATTAATTTGCTATCTTTGCAACCTTAAGTTTTTTATATGAAAAATGTAATTATTAAGGCTTTAATTGCCTCTTTGTTTATAAATATTTCGCTGATTAACAATGTGGTAGCATCAGATTCGGCGTTGTCATCCGGTGTCTGGTACAAAATGTCCGTCGCAAAAACAGGGATGTACAGCATTACGTATCAGGAACTTGTCGCAATGGGAGTTGACGTTGCATCAATTAATCCACGGAACATAAAATTATACCACAACGGCGGCGGAGTCTTGCCTTTGGTCAACATGGAAACAAAATACGACGACCTCGTTGAAATACCTATTACTATTAATGGTGAAAACGACGGACGTTTCGATGAAAACGACAGAATCATCTTTTATGCACGCGGACCTGTCACGTGGAGATATGACAAAAGCAATTTTTTTTATGAACATGTGAATAATCCGTATTCAGATTATTCGTATGTCTTTATGACGATAGGGGATGCCCCTGGCAAACGTATTGAAACGGAACAGAAACAATCCGGCTCGACGGAAACAGTCAGTGTGTTCCTTGACGGACAGCTGCACGAAATCGATGAGGTCAACGTCAACAATATGGGTGCGACTTGGTATTTTGACAAGTTCGACATCACACTTTCAAGGACGTATCCTTTTGATTTTAAAAATGTTGTGAAAGACCGCAAGGCAAAGATGCGCTCGGAAATCGCAACGAGAAACCCAGCCCCCGTATCATTCAAATACGTCGTCGGCGGAGACATTGTCGCTAACCTCTCGCTCAACGCTATGGGCAGCACACAGTATGTTTACGCAAAAACCGCTTCGACATACGTGAAGTCATTCGAGCCGAAATCCGACAATCTTGAGATGACGGTCACTTTCAGCAGAAGCGGCTCATCTTCAGTGGGTTGGCTCGATTATATAGAGATGAATGCGTGGAGAAAACTCAACATGTCGGATGACGTGATGGCGTTCCGTAATCCGGAATGCGACGATGTGTCGAAAGTATATGAATTTCAACTTTCAAATGCGACATCGTCAACGCAGGTGTGGGATGTGAAAAATCCCGTGGAACCTAAGAAAATGGATGCAATATTCAATGCGTCGAAACTCTCTTTCACCGCGAAAGGCGACATGAACAACGAGTTCGTTGCTTTCAACGGGAACTCCTTTGAAAAGACCACATTCGTTGAAATCGTGAAGAACCAAAATCTTCATGCAATGAAAGATGTTGATTATCTGATAATTGCGCATCCGAAGTTCGTTCCTCACGCAAAACGCCTGAAAGAAATACATTCCAGTCTTGATGACCTGAAAATAGAAATAGTCGAGCCTCAACAGATCTACAACGAGTTCTCATGCGGAGCGTTGGACATCGCCGGCATCCGCAATTTCATCAAGATGCTTTATGAAAAGGGTGATGGCGACAACAAACTGAAGTATGTGCTGCTTTTCGGTGACGCTTCATACGCCTACAAAAATGCGGAGGTCTGCCTTATCCCGTCGTATGAGTCAGTGGCTTCATGCTCGATTACAGAATGCATTGTGACAGATGACTTTTTCGTATGTTTCGGGCCTGATGAAGGCGTGATGGAAAACGGCTCAATAATTGATCTCCCTATCGGGAGAATGCCGGTCTCCACGGAAGAGCAGGCCACCGCTATGCTTGACAAGATAGAGGAATTTATCGCTCGCAACGAGAAATCAATGAACAAATGGAGAAATGTGGTGACGTTAGTCTGCGATGACGAAAAAGACGGCGGCTCTTTCTTGAAAAATGCCGAGTCCGTTGCTGACTCCATCGAAGGATGGGGCGGAGACATGGTAGTTGACAAAATCTATCTCGACGCATATAACCAGATTGCAACGGCGAGCGGACAACGTTGTCCGGAGGCTAACGAGGCGATAACCAACAGAGTGGAAAACGGGACGTTGCTGTTTTTCTACACCGGTCACGGCGGTGAAGTCGGACTCGCAGAAGAACGAATCCTCACAAACGAAGACATCAAGTCGTGGCAGAACATCCCGATGCTTCCGGTGTTCCTCACCGCTACATGCGAATTCAGCCGCTTCGATGACCATACGAGGACATCAGCAGGAGAATACGTGTTCCTTAATCCGAAAGGAGGCGCGATAAACATGATTACGACAGCAAGGACGACACAAGGTCCTGCCAGCATGAAACTCGTCAAACGTTTCTTCCGCAGCGTTTTTAAGATGTATGACGGTGAATATCAATGCGTTGGCGATGTCTTTAAAGATGCAAAACAAGATGCGACAAAGAATACAAAGGTTTATGCCTTGTTCGGAGACCCGGCCTTGAGAATCGCTTACCCAAAAAACAATGTGGTCATTACAAAACTCAACGGAACTGATGTGCATGAAGGATCTATAGATACGCTTAAGGCGTTGAGTTACATTGAGTTGGAAGGTGAGGTGAGAGACAATTTCGGCTGCGTAATGAACGATTTCAATGGTGTCGTTTATGTCTCGGCATACGATAAGGAAAACACTATTTACACAAAAGGCGACCATGGCTTTGAACCTGCACCTTTTAAAGTGCGTAACAGCATGATTTTCAATGGAAAGACTAAAGTGGAAAACGGAATTTTCAAAGTCGGTTTCACTGTGCCTAAAGATATCAGATATGATTACGGAAAAGGCCTGGTTAGCTTGTACGCCACTGATTATCAAACCGATGCGAACGGCTCTTTCGCAGATGTTGTTGTCGGCGGCTATGATGAAACGGTAAAGCCCGACACCGTCGGGCCGGAAGTCTATGCGTATATCGACGATACACTTTTCGTTGACGGCGGGATAACAAACGAAAATCCGTTGATAGTCGCTAAAATCCGTGACCTCGCCGGAATCAACACCACGGGTGCGGGCATCGGACATGACATCATGGCGGTGCTGTCGGGAGCGACAAGCAAGTCGTACAACCTGAATAATTATTACGAATCTCCGTTGCAACTCAATGAGTTCGGCGAACTTTCATACCGGCTTTACAATCTGAATGAAGGCGAACACAGCCTCCGCCTCCGTGTCTGGGACATCTTCAACAACTCCACAACGGTCACGGTGAATTTCAAAGTAGTGAAAAGCAATGCTTTCGCACTCGAAAATCTCGTTAATGTCCCCAACCCGATGTCGGATGAGACACGTATCATGTTCGACCACAACCAAAGCGGCGAAATCAAAGTGCTGGTGAGAATCTTCAATGTGAGCGGACAACTCGTCAGGACAATCGAGGAATACCGCTACGGAAACTCTATGCGCATTGAACCGATCGTGTGGAACGGAACCAACGACAACGGAAGCCCGCTGCCATCAGGGATTTATGTCTATAATGTCACAATATCCAATAGCGAAAACGAAAAAGCTTCGGGATATTCAAAACTCGTTATTGCAAGATGAAATATTGTTTACGTAAAATATTATTAGTCAGTGCGTTGATTCTTGCTTTCAACATTGCGTCAGCGCAAAGATACTCCGAAAAGTCGGTCCTCGCTGATGGCACTGTATATAAAATAGGTGTCGTTTCTGATGCGGTTTATCAAATCACTTACGATGATTTGGTTTCTTGGGGAATCAATCCTGCGACGCTTAATCCTAAGAAAATCAGTCTGTTCGGAAATGTTGCAGGAATGCTTCCTGAAAATAATTCAACCGAAAATTATGACGACCTTACGGAAATGGCGATTTTTGTGAAAGGTGAGGAAGACGGCGTTTTCAACCAAAGCGATGAAATCGTTTTTTATGGGCAAAGTCCTGTCGTATGGAATTTTAAAGACGGTAAATTCTGCCATCAGATAAATTATTATACTGACACAATGTATTATTTTTTAAAGATTGATAATCAACAGTTTGGGAAAAGAATTGCGAATGGACAGCAGGCTGAAGGCGACGCTTTCAATGAGGTGACGGCTTTCTGTGACCGTCAACACCATGAAATTGACATGGATAATCATTTCAAGATGGGGCGTAAGTGGTATGGCGAGACGATTTCTGGACAGACCCAGAAAGTGATGAATTTTCCGTTCGTGTTTAAAAATGCTGTTGCCGGCAAAAATGGTTTTGTGAGGTTTGGTTTCATCGGTGCGTCGTCGAGTGAGAATTTTAAGGTGCGTTTGGCGGTAAATGGTGAGCCTGTCATGGATGACATTTCCGTTAATAAAGTAGGGGATTATTATTTTGGCAGGGAATTGCTGAAAGAGACGAACTTCTTGGTCAGCGGCGAAAATGTTGACGCTTCTGTCGAAGTGATTGCAGAAAACGCTTCTACAATGGTCGGTCTCGATTTTATTGACGTAAATGTCTGGCGCAGATTGCGTTACGAAAATGAGCAACTCAACTTCACTATTGCTGACGATGCTGGACACACGACCGCAAATCTTTTGAAAATTGAAAACTCATCAGATGACATGCTTTTCCTTGATGTGACGGATCCGCTCTCGCCGGAAAATCTCAATTATACATTAATTAATAATACGATCCAGTATATGGCGAGCAATGGAATGAAATCGTATGTCCTTGCAGGCCATGATGATTTTCAAAAAGTCAATTCATGCAAAAGAATTGAAAATCAGAATCTTCATGGACATTCGGATGCGGATTATGCGGAGATGCTGATTGTCACCGACCGAGTTTTTGAGAAACAGGCGGAGGAGATAAAGACCATTCACGAAGATGCCGACAACATGGTGACTTACATCGCATACGTTGATGACATTTACAATGAGTTCTCTTCGGGAAGCCTTGATATTACAGGCATTCGCAATTTTATCAGAATGGTTTACGAGCGTTCTGAAGGTCTGAAATATGTGCTGCTACTCGGAAGAGGCAGCTGCGATTACAAGAATGTCCTCGGTTATTCAAATAATTTCGTGCCGCCATACGAAGCGGAAAATGTTGTATATCAGCTTAATGCATACGTCTCTGATGATTATTACGGACTTATGGATAACAACGAAGGCGAACAGCTCGCCGGAAAGGTCGATCTCGGTGTCGGCAGGATCCCGGTTCTTGACGTCGCTGAAGCTGAAACAGCGGTTGATAAGATTCGTCGTTACATCGACGCTTCAAGGTCAATGAAAAGCTGGCGTAACGACTTGGTTCTCATTGCGGATAACGAGAGGACGACATATTCGAAGGGCTGTGACGCACTTGAAAAAATCGTTGATACCGTGCAGCCTTCGATAAATGTATCAAAGATTTATGCGGATGCGTACGTCCGCAAGCAGAATTCCGACGGCTCTTATTGCGCGCCGGAAGCAACTGCTGAAATTATGAGTAAGTTCACGCAAGGTGCGTTGATGATGACGTATTTGGGTCACGGCGGCGTGAAAGGCCTCAGCAAATCGAATCTCTTTAAGACAGATAACATAATCAATCTCGACAATTATGACCGGCTCCCGTTTGTGACGACGGGCACTTGTGAGTTCAGCGCATTCGATGACCCGACGTTTGTCTCGGCCGGCGAAAGACTCTTCAAGATGAATGAAGGCGGCGCGATAGCGATGTACACGTCCACACGCCCGACGCACGCACCGGAAAACCTCACCATTATGAAAAATCTCTACAGAAACGCTTTCATGGCCGACAGACCGCGGTCAAGGACGTTGGGCGAAATCATAATGGAAACGAAAAAAGACAACTCGGCAAATACCTCAAATTATGTGTCTTACGTGTTCTTCGGCGACCCGGCTCTGAAACTCGCTTATCCGTTGAAAGACATCAGGATAACTTCCATTGACGGACGCGAAGTCAATAAAGACCATATCATCGGGGCGATGGGGACGGTGACGGTATGCGGATATGTCGCTGACATCAAAGGTGATGTCGATACAACGTTCAATGGCTATGTGAATGTGAAGATGTTCGACAACAAATCGCAATATTCAACCTTGAATAATTACGGCTTCGAGGGCAATGTCCATACTTTCACATGTCATGTTGATGTCCTGTTCGAAGGCAGAGCATCGGTTGAAAATGGCGTATTTTCAATAACTTACAAAGTTCCGAAAGATGTAAACCTGCAAAAAGGCAAGGCGCGTCTGAGTCTTTATGCCGTTGATACCATTCAGATGGTCGATGCGAACGGATGTTTTAAAAATATTAAGATTGACGGCGTGGCGGATGTTGCGACAGATAACGAAGGTCCTGATATTCAATTGCTTTGGAATGGAGTTGTGCCAGATGAAACCCCGGTCTTCTGCGACGGCACGCTTTCGGCAACCATCAGCGATCCGCAAGGCATTTATCATTACAACAACGTGATTGGCAGAAATGTCACCTTGACGCATGTTTTCAAAGGTGAAAGCATAATTGAAAATGCCAATGGCAGGTTTGAAACCGCAATCGATGACTTTACAAAGGGAACGCTGAAAATCGATTTCAAAGATTTGAAATCAGGAACTCATGAATTCATCATAAGTGCCTGGGACACACACGATAACAACAATACAGAGTCCATCATTGTAAACGTTTATGGAAATAACGATTTTATGTCGTTGGCGAATGTCGTGAATACGCCGAATCCTTTCAGCGACAAGACAAGCTTCTCGTTCAGATGCGACAAGCATGGTGTGGCGTTCGACATGACAATAAAAATTTACGACATATCTGGAAGACTCGTTAATGAATTGCAATACAATAACTTGACAAGCGATTGTAACGAGGTGGAGTGGGATGGCACCGATTTTTACGGACGCAAGCTCATCTCTGGAGTGTATGTTTACAACGTCTTTGTGAAAGATATTGACGGCGATGTCTATTCCACGAATCAGAAAATGATAATAACACGATAAAAAATAAAATCCATACAATAATTTGAAATGTCTTTCGTTTAGTGAAAGTTAATGCTGCATATATTGAAAAATTTGTTTATTTTTGCAGCGTTTTTTAAAAGAAATTAAATTGAATTTAAAATATGACAAGAATTAAGTCTTTTTTAGTCCTTCTTTGCCTTGTTGTGGCGGGTTTTGCTGCCAATGCACAAGGTGGTAACAGTGGAGAAGTACAGGGTCGCATTGGACAGACCGGCAATGTGATTTCAACAGCAGTTCCGTTTATGATTATCGCACCTGACGCCCGTGCCGCCGGTATGGGTGATGTCGGTGTCTCCACGTCTCCTGATGTCTATTCAATGTATTGGAATGCAGGTAAATACGCATTTTTGGAAGATGATTTCAGCGTCGGTTTGGCGTACAGCCCGTGGTTGAGAAAATTGGTTTCCGACATGAACATCGCCTATCTCGGTGTCGCAAAACGTGTCAGCCCGATGTCAACAGTCGCAATGTCACTGCGTTATTTCAGCCTCGGTGACATTAATTTCACTGATGAAGACAACCATTCTCTCGGAACATACTCACCTAACGAATTTGCAATTGACGCCTGCTATTCGAGAAAACTCGGTGACTACATCTCCGGCGCAATTGCCGCCCGTTTCATCTATTCCGACCTCACGCAAGGCATCGTGAACTATTCAAAACCGGCTTATTCAGTCGCCGCCGACCTCGGCGTATATTATCAGAGACCGGTGAACTGGTTCAGAAACATGGCCGCTGATTTCAACTGGGGCGTTGCAATCACCAACATCGGCAGCAAGATGGCTTACAGCGACGCGAACACGAAGAAAGACTTCATCCCGACAAACCTTCGTTTGGGTGCGACAATGAATATGCATCTTGATGATTATAATGAGGTGGCTGTGTCTATCGACCTCAACAAACTTCTCGTCCCGACCCCGCCTATCTATTACAAAACAGCTGACGGCAGAGACTCTATCGGTGTCGATGGCAAGCCGGTGATTTACAAAGGTAAAGATAACGATGTGTCAATGGTAACAGGTATCTTCCAGTCATTCTACGATGCACCAGATGGCTTCTCGGAGGAACTTAGGGAATTTACAATCGGAATCGGTGTCGAATATTGGTATGACAAGGTGTTCTCGGCACGCGCAGGTTTCTTCCATGAGGACAAGACAAAAGGTAACCGCCGTTATCTCACATTCGGTGCCGGCATCCGTTACAACATCTTCGAACTTGATATTTCATACCTCGTCCCTGTCAACAACACCTCAAATTCAGGCGTGAACCCGTTGGAAAACACCTTGCGCTTCGACTTGGTGTTCAACATCAACAAGTGGAAGAAAGACAGCACAAAGCTTGAGAGAACAAAAGAAAGAAATTAAGAGGTTTTTTAATGTTTTACATTTTTTTCGCGCCGTTGCTTGCAACGGCGCGTTTTTTATTCTGTTTTTTGAATCTTCTTCGAAATCTGATTGTTCACCAAAACAAGATAAATTCCGTCATCCAAATCGCTGACGTCAATTTCCACCTTTTCGGAATCTAAAGATTCAATATATTTGACCTCTTTGCCTAAAATGTTGTAAATCTTAACGTTGTCGATTTTTATCCCGTTAATTGTGATTTTTCCCTTGCTGGGATTTGGGAAAATTTCAAATGACGTTTCATGGTTTTCATCAATTCCGATGTTGTTGGTGACGGCCACGAAACTTTCATGCCTGAAATGATTCTGCTTGGTCGCGACAACCTTTATTTTTGTGCCTTCGTATTGAGGCATGAAATGCAATGTCACTTTGCCATTTTCTGGTTTTTCTTTTGCAATCAATTGACTGTCAATGGATAAAGCGATGCATGCGTTGTCTTCTGCCTCTATGGTGATGTGACTTTGTCCTGGCAGAATTGATGCAGGATGATTGATGCTGATATTTTCTGGAAATTCGGAATTGAGTTGAAGATAAGCGTCGCCGAAATAATGAAAAAGCCGGTTTGTTATTGAAATGTAACTGCTGTTGTTCGGGAACGATGATTTTTTCAGAAACAGTTTTCCGTAAAGATTTGCAAACGCAGGATATTGAAAGTCAATGTTTTGAGAACCATAGTCTGGCATGAAATCCGGATAAAGATAGTCGAAAAGTCCCCAGACGTATATGTCGTTGACGAATGAATATGAAAGTTCGGAAGCCGCAATTGCAGCCACGGCTCCGTTGCTTGTCTTCAAAAACCGTTCGGCGAAACAGTCGCTGTAACCGCCTCCGTAGCCGAAATGCCCCGTCTGGCAATTCGCTGAAACCACAAATGTCAGGTCTTCATTGTTGAGTTCGTTGATGTAACCCGTTGAAAAATAAGGTTCTCCCCATGTCTCGTAAGTGCCGTGGTCGCGGTGCACAATCATGAAACTGCCTGTCTCCACGGCTTCAGTGATTTGCGTGTTGTCGCCGCTCCAGTCGGTGAGATGCGACATCGTGGACGGTATATACCCTGATCCTTCTGGACCAAATTGATTTAAAACCAAGTCGGTGTTTTGTGCCGTTGACCAGATGGAGTCGGGGATGCCTTCATGTATCGCATTGATGCGGACGCATTGTTTGCCATGCAAATCCCAGTATCCGGCGACAATCTCGGTGCAAAGCTGGAACCATCTGCTTTGGTCGTAGCCCATAGCCGTTATCGGGCCGCTGTAATATGACGGGTTGTCACTCGGATGTCGCTCGTAATTGATGGTTTTTTCAATCATCAGTCTCGCTTCGTCCGCATCGGAAGCGGGCATTCTGGCGATTACGATGTCGGAGATGTTGTCGCCGTCGAAATCAACGAGCATGTTGTCAGAGAAATATGGCTCGTATGCCGAGCCTTCAGGGTGGTCGAACCCGACAAAAGTGCTGATTCCGTCGCGCGGATGGTCGAAGTCGTAGTCACCAATCAGGAGTATGGCCTCCGGCGCCGGATGCCAGTTCTCGCAAATGTATTTGAAACGTTTCTTGAGTGTGTCGTGCCAGTTGTAACCGATGTCGTCAATGGTTATAATTTTTGTTATTATGCCTTGCTCTTCGCGGAAATTCTTCAGTGAGTCAGCCCAAATCCTGTATTCTTCGTCTGCAATGACAATCAGATAGTTACATCCGTCACGCCTGTCTGAAAGGTCGGTGGTTTCTGCATTGTCAAAGAAATCAGGATTCTCAACGATGCCTTGCAGCATCTTTGTCAGATTGTCATTTTCAATGGTGAAATCTCTGTCGGTCTTATCTTTGACGTAAATGCATATCTCTATTTCGTCATAAATTTTGGCCTGCTTTTTCACCGGATTATATTGTTCGCCGGCGACGCTAATCAGCAGGAGGTCTGCGTCGCGCATGGAGATTCTTTCGGTTTTGATGATTTCTGAAGGGAAAAAATCGTCTTTTGAATATATCAGCGAATCTTCAAATGGTTGATTGTCAGTTGAATCGTAATCTGACGCGATTTTTCGAGCCGGTTCTATGTAAGTGTTGTCAGCTGTTTTTTCTCCTTTGATGAGAAACGAAATGTTGAAGTCGGCGTCTTTCGGGATTGCTATGTATTTTGAAATATATCTGATATTCGGTTCGCCTTGGTTCACCGTGATGAAATTTGCGCCAAGGGGAGACTTTGCCGGCGATATTTTAAGTTTTATGGTGTCGTTGACGGCAAAGACAATGTTGCTGATGGCGATGGCCAGCAGTGTCATCAGTAGTTTCTTTGTCGTGTTTCTCATCGTTTTGTCTTTTGGTTAAAAAAAAGAGGCAATACCGATTGCCTCTTTTTTTTAACCTTAAATAATTATAGGTACGGCTTCGCCGAATCAATACTCGTCAGATACTGTGAGTTTTTTTCTGCCTTTGGCGCGGCGGGCTTTCAAAACCTTGCGGCCATTAGCTGTTGACATTCTTTCTCTGAAACCGTGTTTGTTCTTGCGTCTCCTGTTCGATGGTTGAAATGTGCGTTTCATTGTCTTATTTTTATTTTCTTATTATTCCTCTTAATCAGAGCGCAAAATTAGTAATTTTTTTCATTCGAAAAACATTTTTCTTTGAAAAAATTATTTTAGATGCAACATGTTGTTTATTAGCACGTTGCATCTCTGATTTCTAATTTTTAATCTCTAATCTCCCTGCAAACATCTATTTTTCCGGTACATTTTTCAATGTCTCTGTCAAGAAATCCCAGAAAAGTTGTACTGTTTCGATGAGAAGTGCTTCGTCTGGTGAGTGCGGGTGAACGAGTGTCGGGCCGAATGACATCATGTCCCAGTTCGGGTATTTCGCGCCGAGGATGCCGCATTCGAGACCGGCGTGTACGACCATGACCTTCGGTTCTTTGCCGAACTTGTCTTTATACACTTTCTTCATCGTGGCGAGGATCGGGCTGTTGATATTAGGCTGCCATCCGTGATATTCGCCTGATGATTCGGCGTATGCGCCATTGTCAATCAATACGTTGCGGATTTCGCTTGCGAGTCTGTCTTTGAGGTCATCGACAAGGCCTCTCTGCAATGAGCATGTGACAATCTTGCCGTTCTCCATCTTGACGATGGCGAGGTTCGATGATGTCTCAACAGTGCCTTCAAAGTCTTTCGACATGCCGATGACGCCGTTAGGATATTTTGCGATGGCTGTCATCAAATTCTTGAATGTCTTGTTGTCGATGACTTCCGCCGGCATTTCAGCTTCGGCGATTGTGACCATTGCCTCTGGCTCTGTCTCTTTGAACTGTTCTTTTACAACAGATTCATATTCAGCGATATAGGCTTTTAGGTCTTCGGCTTTTTCAGCTGGGACGACGATTGTCGCGAACGATTCGCGTGGTATTGCGTTGCGCAGGCTGCCTCCGTTGATTGTGGCAAGACGGACGTCAAATTTCTGTGACACCATGATTAATAAGGTGTTCATGATCTTGTTTGCGTTGCCTCTGCCAAGGTTGATGTCCATTCCTGAATGCCCGCCTTTAAGACCTTTCACTGCGAGTTCGAAAGCTTTCATGCCATCGGCGACTTTCTCCATTTTCGGTGAGAAAGTTCCCGTTGTGTCGATGCCGCCGGCGCAGCCGACGTAGAGCTCGCCTTCTGTCTCCGAGTCCATGTTGAGAAGGATGTCGCCGTGAAGAACGTCAGCCTTGAGGGCGTTGGCTCCTGTCATGCCGGTCTCTTCGTCAATGGTGAAGAGGGCTTCGACAGGACCGTGCTCGAGTGTCTTTGACGCGAGGACACCCATCGCCGCCGCCGCACCGACGCCGTTGTCAGCACCGAGTGTCGTGCCTTTAGCGCGAACCCAGCCGTTGTCAACGTAAGTCTCGATAGGGTCGTTCTCGAAATCGTGGGCGCAGTCGGCGTTTTTCTGCGGGACCATGTCGAGGTGAGCCTGAAGAATCACGCCGTGACGGTTCTCGTAACCAGGTGTCGCAGGTTTGCGAATGATGACGTTGCCGACTTCGTCAACGATGGTCTCGAGTCCGAGGTCTTCACCGAACTTCTTCATGAATGCAATAACTTTCGCCTCTTTCTTTGAAGGGCGTGGAATCTGTGTCAGGCTGTAGAAGTTTTCAAACACTTCTTGTGGTTGTAAGTCTTTAATGCTCATTGTATTATCTTTTTTATTTGTATTAAAATTACTTTTTTTAAATTCAATCTGCTAAAATAAGAAATATTTCAGAAAAGCTGACAAATGTTTTTGTTTTTCTTTTGAAACTTCAACTTTAAAACTTTATAACTTGTTAATGGTGCTTTCGTCAAATCTGTAAATTGTCCAGTCGTCCATCGACTTGGCTCCCAATGACTTGTAGAATTTTATCGAAGGCGTGTTCCAGTCGAGGCAGACCCATTCCATGCGGCCGCAGTGACGTTCTTTCGCGAGGTGCGCGAGGTGGAGCAGGAGCGCCTTGCCGTAACCGAGGCCTCTTTTTTCAGGGATGACGAATAAGTCCTCAAGATAAAGGCCTTTCCTCCCGACAAATGTTGAGAAATTGTGGAAGAACAAGGCGAATCCGACCGGCACGCCGTCTTCGCAGCCGAACACGACTTCGGCGTCTTTTTTCACAAACAACGAATCGTAAATCGTCGCCTCGTCAGCTTCGACCTCGTCAATCATTTTCTCGTAAACGGCGAGTTTCTTGATGAACTCAAGCACCAAACCCGCCTCGTTCTCTTGCGCTTTTCTTATTTCAAATGTTCGCATGGGTTGTCTTCTTTCTTTCTATGTTTAACCTTTATTTTATCTTCTCCCCAGATGTCGTCCATGATTTTCAACGATTCCTCAAGATCCATGGCGTTTTGTTTTTCAAGATGATGTTGGATGAACACACATCTTGTGGCCTTGGCTCCGTTGCAGATGATGTCTTCCGCCAATGCGTCGCAGCTCGGCGCACCGCACATTCCGCAGTCAACTTGCGGGAGCATTTTCTTCAGTCTGTTGATTTTGACTAATTTTTCAAGTGCCTTGGAGATGTCCTTGTCGAGGCTGATGGAGCGCGGCTCTATTTCCCCGACCTCGATGTTGTCAAGCAGATAATCATGTTCTTCCTCCACTTCTTTGGCGCGTGTCATCTCTCCGCGGCGTTCTTTTCCCGCCACGTAACGCGCCCTTGCGAACATCCTCTCACAAGTCAGGAATCTGTTGTTGTATGTCAAAATGCCGCCCGGGCAGCTTTGGTCGCAGGCGCGCAGTTCAAGGAATTCGACACCTTCAATCTCTTCGCTTTCAACCTTTTCCAGAAACTCGATGGAGTTGTCCATGCCGTCTATCGACAGGGAATGTTCCGACACCGACAGTCGTCTCTCGCCGTTTGTCAAAGAAGTCAGGATGCTGTCGGAGTTGAGTTGTGCTACAGGCAGTTTCACTTCTTTGTAGTCGTGGCCTTGCTCCTTGATTTTCTTATAGACGCGGTTGTAGAGTGAGTCCATGTTGATGACGCCGTCAACGGGAGATTTTTCTTCTCCGACAGGGCTTTTCACGGCTGCTATTTTCGCGGCGCACGGTGTGACGTAAAACACGCCGATGTCTTCCGGCCGCCAGCCGTCTTTTTCGAGTTTCCTCCTTATATACATCGCAGTGATGTCGAGAGGTGCCTTGATGGGGATGAGATTTTCCACCAATCCTGGGAATTTTATTTGTATGAGGCGCACGATGGCCGGACAGAACGTCGAGATGAGCGGCTTGGTGTTGTCGGCACGTTCCAATCTGTTTTTCGCTTCAGTGTAGATGGGCACCGTTATCTCTGTTTCGATGACGTGTTGGAATCCTATCTCGTTGAGTATGGCATATATACGTGAAACGCTGATGTCGTCTTTGAACTGTCCGAGGAACACCGCGGGGATGAGAGCCACGCGGCACGGGTATTTGAAAATCTCCTCGAAGTCGTCTTGTTTGACGAAGATGGCTTTATGCGGGCAGGCGATGAAGCAGTTGCCGCAGTCGAGGCAGCGGGCTTCGTCGATATATGCTTTCCCGCCGTGTACGCGGATGGCCTCGGTAGGGCACACCCTGATGCAATGTGAGCAGCCTTCGCAAACGTTTTCGTTTATCTGTAGAGCGTGATAAAATGCCATAATCTCGAATTTTTAAATCTTTAAATCTTTGAATCTTTGAATCAAAGGAATCTACGCTAAATTCACTTCCATCTCGACGGTCGTGCCGACGCCGACGGTTGATTGTACGTTGAGGCGGTCAACGTTCTTCTTGATGTTTGGGAGTCCCATGCCGGCGCCGAAGCCCATGTCGCGGACTTCCGGCGAGGCGGTGCTGTTGCCTTCCTGCATCGCCCAGTCGATGTCGGGGATGCCGGGACCTCTGTCGATGACTCGAAGCAATATCTTACCGGCGTCGATGTCGGCGGTGACCACACCTCCGTAGGCGTGGGCGATGGCGTTGACTTCAGCTTCATAGAGGGCGACGACGACGCGTTTCACTATCGAAGGACTCACGCTGAGCTGCTTGAGCGTCTTCTTAATCGAGCTTGAAGCCGAACCTGCATTGACGAAATCTCCTTCTATTATTGTGTATTCTAAATGCATAACAGTAATTTTAGTTAATAAATAGATTTCAGACCCGCTTCCCAGAGTATGCCGCACGCTTTGAACATCGAGTAGTCGCATTCCAAGAGGACCATGTTGTTGTCTTCCGCGAGTTCGATCATTTCCGGAGTCGGTTTTTTCTTCCTTACGAACACCACGATGTCAAGATTGCCCATCTCACACGTGCGGATTGTCTGCATGGTGCATAGTCCGGTGACGATTATCGGGAAGTTGTCGTCCAATGTCAGAACCTCTGACATGAGGTCGGAGGCAAACACTATGTCTTGCTCCTCGCTGAGACGCTCCTGCCCGCAAACAACCCTGGCGTTCAATAATTTGGCTATTTCAGATAGTTTCATTTTGTATAATGTTGATGTTGTTTGTGATTATTCGTTATAATGAATTTCTTTCAGATTCTCTTGAATCATCTCTTTCAGGTATTTCATGATGTTGATGTCGTTCATTGACATTCCGTCGAGGGCTTCCTTGACCTCATCGGTGTCGAACACGAACTCGTCATCGTCGGTGATGTGCCTGTAGATGAAGTGTATGTCTTCGTGTGCGGCGAAAAGCATCACGAGGGTGCCGGCGAGGTCGCCCATCGGCGGGCGGTCGATGTTGTCGTGCTGGAACCAGAAGTTGAGCGTGGTGCCTTTGCCGACCTCGCTCTCAATCTTCATGCCGCCTCCGCAGTTCTCGGTGTTCATCTTGATGAGCGGCAATCCGAGCCCGACCTTACGCGTCGTCCTCGAAGTAGTCCACGGGTCGGTGACTTTGGCGAGGAACTCCGGCGACATGCCTTTGCCGTTGTCCTTGATGGTGAAGGCATATACGTTGTCTTTCAGGCTGTCTTTGATGGTCAGCTCGACAAGCGTGGAGTTGGCTGCGGTGGAGTTCTCCATCAGATCATATACATGTAATGCTAATTCTTTCATCCGTATAAAAGTTGTAGTTTCTCTTGTGGTTCTGTGTCAACATATCTTCCGTCCTCGCCGTGAAGCGTCTTGCGGAACTCGTCAAAGGTGAGACCGTACATGTGAAACACGCAATGCACCTCTCCGATGATGTGCAGGAAATGTGCGTCGCTGCTCTTCGTGAACATGAATTTCTTCAGATATGCGAATTTCTTCAGGAAATCGGGTTTCTTGACATGCTTCGAAATCTCCAATGCGTCGGCTTTGAGGTCAGGCGGGATGAAACCGAGCTGCGACATCAGGCTTGACGCCGGCTTGTTGACGTGCGCCGGCACGAAGATCCCGCCGATTTCATGCACCTTGTCGTAAAGCGTGTCGAGGTCGCAGTCGAGTGCCGACCACAGCAGCCATTCCTCTTCACCGACAACCTCCTCGTCTTTGTCAACGATGAGCTGGTATCCGAATTTCTCCTCGTCCAAAGGGATGTGCGGCAGATGCTCGTCGAGGAATTCCTGAAACTTGTCGAGCTGCTCGTCGGTTTCGAAGTAAGCCAAGGCGTGAGCCTCTTCCTGTGTGGTTATCTCCACGCCTCCGATTACGAACACGCCCATCTCGCGGCCGATCTGCTGCGCCACCTTCACCTGACGGGTGCTGTTGTGGTCGCAGATGGCTATCATGTCGAGATGCAGCTTCTTCGCCTGTTCCACGATGGCGGTCGGCGACATGTAAATATCCCCGCACGGCGACAACACCGTGTGAATGTGCAAGTCAGCCCGATATTGCTTCAGTTCTGTCTCCATCAGCGTGAGTTTTGAAATCTAAAGTGAATCTTGATTTCCCTCTTAACTTTCCTCCCTAATCTTTTAACAGATTATAAACCAATCCTGCGATCTCGAACGTCGGCATTGACGTTTGCAAAATCGGCAGCCCTTCTTCGTTAGACTGGTTGATGGTGTCTTCGTTGGCGCCGAGGTCCTTGACGAGAATGATACACGACATCTCTTTCAGAGAAGCCACCGCCATCACGTTTTTATGAGTCTGTAAAGTAATCCAGATGTTGCCTTCCTGGGCGTTGCCCATCACGTCACTGAGAAGGTCGGAGATATAGCATCCGTCTATTTCGCGGTCGAGACCGTTTTCGCCTGCAAGGACTTTAAGCCCTAATTTGTCAACTAATTCTTGTACTTTCATTTTATTTTTTTTCAGGTTAAAAATTCGTATTTAAAGGCTGCAAATATACAAATTTATTTACGATTTAACAAACTTTTAAATTTTTTTAATAAAATTCTCAATCTCGAAATACGAAAAAAATATTATTTTTGCGCCGTGAAAAAAGAATTTGAAATAAAAGTTCCGGGAGGTGCTTCAAAGGTGTTGCTTCACACATGTTGCGCCCCATGTTCGTCGGCAATCATCGAATGTATGATGAAAAACGGCATCACGCCTTATATATACTATTGTAATCCGAACATTTCCCCTTTTGAGGAATATGAAATCAGAAAGAATGAATGTACACGTTATGCGCAATCGCTTGGTTTGCAAATAGTTGACGATGATTACGACCATGAAAAATGGCGTGTTGAGATGATAGGCCTAGAAAACGAGCCGGAACGCGGCGGCAGATGTCTTAAATGCTTCAAATACAGATTGTTGCGTACCGCAAAATATGCTCATGAAAATGGTTTTTCAGTAATCGCAACAACATTGGCATCGAGCCGGTGGAAAAGCCTTGAACAGATTGAAGAAGCTGGTAGTTTCGCCATGTCACAGTTTCCGGATGTCACTTTCTGGGCGCAAAACTGGAGAAAAGGCGGACTTCAGGAACGCAGGTCGCAAATAATAAAGGAATATGGGTTTTATAACCAACAATACTGCGGCTGTGAGTTTTCGATGAGAAAAGATATTGTAAATGAATGTGTTAATTACGAAAAATAATATTCAACATGAATGAGCTTGAAAATGTGTTTTTTTCAATAATCAGGTCGGCAATTGGAACTGACAAGACTGTCGAATCATTGCAACTTGCTGAAAAACAGTGGGTTGATATTTTCCATATTTCTAAAAAACAAGGTCTGTCGGCTGTCGTTTTTGAAGAGATAATCGCACATGACAACAACATGCCCTTCGCTGTCAAAATGGAGTGGGCGTTCCATGTCAACCATATAAAAGAAAGACATGAGAAACAACTCGCTGTGACTCAACAGCTTGCGGAGTTTTTGGGTGAAAAAGACATCAAGATGCTGCTGCTGAAAGGCAATGGTCTCGCTCTGTATTACCCTCATCCCGAACTCCGCGAATGCGGCGATATTGACATTTATTGTTTCGGTGATTATGACAAAGTGAACCAACTTATTGTAAATGAAGGGATTGAAATTGATGAGGAAGACTCCAAACATGCTCATTTCTTTTTCAAAGATGTTGCCGTTGAGAATCACAGAATGTTCAACTACGAGTTGAATAGGGCAAATAAAATTGTCAGCAGGGAGCTGATGGCTCACTTCGACGAGAACCCTGTTACCGATGAACGAATCCCGAATGTTTTCTTTGCAAACTTGAATATCAATGCGTTATATGTGATGATGCATACGCTCAATCACTTGCCGTGGTCGGGGATACCTATGAGGAATCTTGTTGACTGGACGCTTTTCCTGAAGGAAAATCACGAGCGGCTTGATTGGAATTATCTTGGAAATATCTGGAAGGAGTCGGGGCTTCTAAATGCCGTCGTCATCCTTTCGGAGATTTGCAAGAATCTTCTTGGTTGTAAATGGTTCGACTTGAATGTTGAAAATATGATTAAAACTGATGATTATCAGTATGTTATGTATTATATTATGAATCCTTGGGTGCAATCATCGGCTACGAAAAACAAGTTCAAGAAGGTTCAACGGAAGATTGACCAATATTACCGTCACAAGAAGATGCATTTCATTGTGTATCAAGAACCTTTCCCGGATTCGTTGCTGGGGACGCTTTTCAGATATGCTTTTAAGATAAAGAAGAAAGAGGATTATTAAAGAACCGGTAAAAAACGGAGAAGTCATTCAACACTTCTCCGTTTTTTTTGAAATAAATACGTACAAAATTTTTACGTTAATTTTTTCTTGTTTATTAAAAAAGAATTGTATATTTGCGGTATGTTTGAAAAAAAAGTAAATTTATTTAATTTATTCATTAACAATATTTTATAATATGGCAAAAATAAAATCATTGGCAGAACTGAAGGCCATGAGAGAGAATTTACAGTCAAATCTCGACCTTCGTGAAAAGAGCAACAACCCTGACGCTATGGTTCAGGTGAAAGTTGCTATGGCAACCTGCGGTATCGCCGCCGGCGCAAAACAGGTCATGGAACACATGATGGAGAAAGCAGACCAGCTTAAGCTGAGCGTTGTTTTCACACAGACAGGCTGCATGGGCTACTGCCACGCAGAACCGACTATCGAAGTCAAAGTTCCGGGCAAAGATCCTATCGTATTCGGTCATGTTGACAACAAGAAAGCCGATGAGATTCTCGAGAAGTACGTCATGAACAACGAGCTCGTCGAGGGTATCATTCCGGTGAATTATGAGAAAATCTAATCATTCATTCTAATTTGGAGGACTTTATATGACAAAAATCAAAACGCACGTGCTTTGCTGCGGTGGTACCGGCTGTAAGGCATCTGCAAGTGATGAGATTATTGCAAACTTTGAAAGAATCTTGAAGGAAAAAGGTTTGCAGGACGAAGTACAGGTCATCAGAACCGGCTGCTTCGGCTTCTGCGAAAAGGGACCTATCGTGAAGATGCTTCCTGACAACACATTCTACACACAGGTGAAACCTGAGGATGTCGAGAAGATTGTCAACGAACACATCATCAAAGGACGTAAGGTCACAGACCTTCTTTACCTTGACCCAGAAAACAAACAGCATGTCTCCGACTCAAAGCACATGGGCTTCTACAAGAAACAGCTCCGTATCGCTTTGCGTAACTGCGGTTTCATCAACCCGGAGAACATTGAGGAATACATCTCACGCGGTGGTTATGAGGCTATCGCAAAGGTGTTGTCAGAGATGACACCACAGGATGTGATTGACTTGGTCACCAAGTCAGGGCTCCGTGGCCGTGGCGGCGCGGGCTTCCCGACAGGCGTGAAATGGGGTCTCTGCGCGAAGAACAAGGCCGACCAGAAATACGTCATCTGCAACGCTGACGAAGGCGACCCGGGCGCGTTCATGGACCGTTCCATCATGGAAGGCGACCCGAACTCAATCATCGAGGCAATGGCCATCTGCGGCTACGCCATCGGCGCATCAAAGGGTCTCGTCTATATCCGTGCTGAATATCCTTTGGCGATCCACCGTCTCCAAGTCGCTATCGCACAGGCCCGCGAAATCGGTCTCCTCGGCGATGACATCCTCGGAAGCGGATTCAACTTCGACATCGAGCTCCGCTACGGCGCCGGCGCATTCGTCTGCGGTGAAGAGACAGCTCTTATCCACTCAATGGAAGGCAAACGCGGTGAACCGACATTGAAACCACCATTCCCGGCCGTTTCAGGTTACATGGGCAAGCCGTCTAACGTCAATAACGTCGAGACATTCGCCAACATCCCGATCATCATCACAAAGGGCGCCGAATGGTTCTCATCAATCGGCTCGGAGAAGTCAAAGGGCACAAAGGTGTTCGCATTGGCAGGTCAGATCAACAACGTCGGTCTTATCGAAGTGCCTATGGGAACAACACTCCGCGACATCATCTTCGAAATCGGCGGCGGCATCAAGGGCGGACGTAAGTTCAAAGCCGTTCAGACAGGCGGTCCTTCAGGCGGCTGCTTGACAGAGAAACACCTCGACACAGCTATCGATTACGACAGCTTGATGGCAGCCGGCTCAATGATGGGCTCTGGCGGTATGGTCGTCATGGACGACACATCATGCATGGTCGCCATCGCAAAGTTCTACCTCGAATTCACATGCGAAGAGAGCTGCGGCAAATGCTCACCATGCCGTATCGGTAACAAGAGAATGCTCGAAATCCTCACCAAGATTACCGAAGGCAACGGAACAATGGACGACCTCCAGGAACTCCGCAACCTCGCGGCAGTCATCAAAGACACCGCTTTGTGCGGTCTCGGCCAGACATCACCGAACCCGGTTCTGTCAACACTCGACAACTTCTGGGATGAATACGTTGAGCACGTCGTCGATAAGAAGTGCCGCGCCGGTGTCTGCAAGAAACTCATGAGCTACGTCATCGACAAAGATAAATGTATCGGCTGTGGCAAGTGCGCGAAGAACTGCCCGGCGGAAGCAATCTCAAAGACAAACTACATCGCCGAAGGTCACAAGTTGCCGTCGATGGTTATCGACACAACGAAGTGCATCAAGTGCGGCGCTTGCATAAGCGGTTGTAAATTTGAAGCCATTTCTATCAAATAAAATAGAGGAGGATATAATAATATGATTAACGTAACAATAGATAACAAAAAGATTCAGGTCGAAGAAGGCACAACAATTTTGAAAGCTGCCCGTCAGGCCGGTATTCATATTCCTACCCTCTGCTATTTCGAGTTGGCAGGAATGAAATTTGAGAACAAACCAGGTGGATGCCGTGTTTGCGTTGTCGAAATCACCAAGGATTTCAACGGCAAGCCACGTCGTAACCTCGCCCCGGCATGTGCCACAGACTGCGTCGAGGGCATGGAAGTCTTGACACACAGCCCGCGCGTCATCAACGCACGCCGCACCGTCGTCGAGCTTATCCTCAGCGACCACCCGAACGATTGCTTGCAGTGCGAGAAGAGCGGCGACTGCGAACTTCAGGCCTTGGCCCAGAAGCTCGGCATCCGCAACATCCCGTTCAAAGGTGCACAGTCAACATACCGTAAGGACCAGACCTTGTCGGTCATGCGCGACGTTGACAAATGCGTCATGTGCCGCCGTTGCGAGACAATGTGTAACAACATCCAGAGCGTCGGCGCTTTGTCAGCCGTCAACCGCGGCTTCAATGCCGTCGTCGCCCCTGCATTCGAGATGAACCTCGGCGATTCAAGCTGCGTCAACTGCGGACAGTGCGTCCAGGTTTGCCCTGTCGGCGCCTTGACATTGGTTGACAACATCTCCGACGTGATGAACGCCATCAACGACCC
The DNA here is from genome assembly GCA_030537295.1 of Bacteroidia bacterium. Lineage (GTDB taxonomy): Bacteria > Bacteroidota > Bacteroidia > Bacteroidales > F082 > Limimorpha. Next base: position 16,524 of record JAUNNU010000004.1, on the reverse strand, counting down.
GACCAAGACCGTCGTCGTGCAGACAGCTCCGGCAGTCCGCGTCGCCCTCGGCGAAGAGTTCGGCATGGAACCAGGCACAATCGTCACAGGCAAGATGGCAGCCGCTCTCCGTCAGCTCGGCTTCGACTACGTGTTCGATACCGACTGGAGCGCTGACCTCACCATCATGGAAGAAGGCACAGAGCTTCTCGGCCGCGTGAAGAAAGTCCTGAACGGCGAAAAGGCAACTCTGCCGCTGTTCACATCATGCTGCCCGGGCTGGGTGAGCTTCTACGAGAAGAACTTCCCGGATATGCTCGACTACCCGTCAACAGCCAAGTCACCTCAACAGATGTTCGGCGCTGTCGCAAAGAACTTCTTCGCACAGAAGATCGGCGTGAAGAGAGAAGACATGGTCGTCGTCTCCATCATGCCTTGCTTGGCAAAGAAGAGCGAATGCGCACGCGACGAGTTCAAGGTGAACGGCAATCCTGATGTCGATTTCTCATTGACAACACGCGAGCTTGCTCACATGATCAAACAGTATAACATCGACCTCAACAACCTCGAAGAGGCCGACTTCGACAGCCCGCTCGGTCAGTCAACAGGTGCTGCAGTCATCTTCGGCGCGACAGGCGGTGTCATGGAAGCAGCTGTCCGTACAGCTTACGAAGTCTATACAGGCAAACCTCTCGCCAACATCGACCTCGAAGTCGTCCGCGGCCTCGAAGGCACGAAGGAAGCCACCGTTGACTTCAACGGTCTCCCGGTACACGTCGGCGTTTGCTACGGCCTCGCCAACGCACGTAAGTTGATGGAAGAAGTTCGCAACGGCAATCCGCGCGGTTTCCACTTCATCGAAGTCATGGCTTGCCCAGGCGGTTGCATCGGCGGCGCAGGTCAGCCTTACCACCATGGCAACAGCGACATCATCCGCAAACGTATGGAAGCTACATACCGTGAGGATGCCGGCAAACCGATCCGTAAGTCACACGAGAACCCTGACATCATCGCGATCTACAAGGAATACTACGGTGAACCATGCGGCCACCTCAGCCACGAACAGCTCCACACACATTACTTTGACAAATCACAACACGTTGAGGCTTGTGGTGAATAATGTTGTAAATAAATAGAAAGGATATAAATATGGCAACAATTAAATTATCAGAATCAAAGATAAACTTCATCAAAGACGTTTGCAAATCGTTCCGTAATGACGGTGGTGAAGTCATCAACGTGCTTCACAAAGTACAGGGTGAATACGGCTACCTTTCAGCGGAAGTCCAGCAGGTCATCGCTGAGGAACTCCACATCCCGGTATCAAGGGTGTATGGCATCGTGTCGTTCTACTCATTCTTCACGATGGTTCCGAAAGGCAAGAACCCGATTTCAGTATGTCTCGGCACAGCTTGCTATGTCCGTGGTGCTGAAAAGGTTCTCGATGAACTGAAACGTCAGCTCAATGTCGAGGTTGGCGGCACGACAGAAGACGGCAACTTCTCGTTGAACGTCCTCCGTTGCGTCGGCGCCTGCGGTCTCGCACCTGTCATGATGATCGGCGACAAGGTCTATGGCCGTCTGACACCTGACAAAGTCAAAGAGATTTTGGCTGAATACAAATAATAAGGTACACCTTATTAATTAATACGCGTAGAGTCGCCACATTGTGACGGCTCTACTTTTTTTTGTTCCCATAATTTTTTTTTCGGTGAATAAACCCGCTATTCGCCGAAAATTTTTCGGTGATTAAAGTGATTATTCATCGAAAATGTGTATTTTTGCAAAAAAAATCGAGTTATGTATTTGCATGAATATGAAAATTGGTGGAATTTCACATTCGACACATCAAAGATAATGAATAGATTGGCGGCGGTCAGAGCGATGCAGGGACGTCTGCTTGGCGAGTTGTCGTCGATGGGTTTTTCATTGCAGAATGAGGCTCAGTTGACGAACATTTCAATAGAGATTGTGAAGTCTTCAGAGATAGAAGGGGAGATGCTTAATATGGAGCAAGTCAGGTCGTCGGTGGCGCAACGGCTTGGCATTTCAATGGCAGGTATGGTCAGGACATCGAGATATGTAGATGGAGTGGTGGAGATGATGCTCGATGCCACACATGATTATTTGAAACCATTGACGGATGAAAGACTTTTTGGTTGGCATAATGTGTTGTTTCCCAATGGGATGAGTGGTCTCTATACGATAGATGTGGCCAAGTATCGAACGCATGTGATGCAGGTCGTCTCTGGTCCGATGGGTTTTGAGACCGTTCATTATCAGGCTGTTGAGCCTGAAAGAGTCCCGATGGAGATGGAACGGTTTATAAAATGGTTTAACGAAGACGATACCTGCGACCGGGTGTTGAAGGCGGCGATAGCGCATCTGTGGTTTGTCACAATTCACCCGTTTGATGATGGGAATGGCAGAATCGCCAGGGCTTTGACGGAGATGCTGCTGTCGAGGGCCGATGAGACACCGAGACGGTTTTACAGTATGTCGAATCAGATACAGCTTGATAAAAACCGTTATTACAATGTGTTGGAATCTGTTCAAAAAGGTGAAGGCGACGTAACGGAGTGGTTGTTGTGGTTTCTGGATTGTCTGGAACATTCGATAAAAGCCACAAGTGAGACGTTATCGTCGGTCTTGCGAAAGGCCGAGTTTTGGGAGACACATTCCGAAATGAGGTTCAATGAGCGTCAGAAGAAGTTGATAAACATGCTTTTTGACGGATTCTTTGGAAAACTCAACACGAGCAAATGGGCGAAAATAGCGAAATGTTCAAGCGACACCGCCTTGAATGACATAAACGATTTGATTTGCAAGGGCGTCTTGAAGAAAAATGCGGAAGGAGGCAGAAGCACCAACTATGAACTGATGTGATGTGTCTGTTCGCTTCGCTTTTCCATAAATTTTGAAAAAATAGTGAAATTTTTATTATATTTGCACGGTGACGGGGTTCTGAAATGCGAAATAACATGTAGTTATAAAGTTCGTAAAGTTTATAAAGTAGAAAGTGGCTGGCGCACGAGGACGACTCTTCCTTGTGTGCCAGCTGCCTGTTCGTATCCAGGCTGCCCGCAGGGCAGTATTTTAATAACCGGGTACACGTCACGTGTGCCCGGCATACACATCACGTGTGTCTGGAGCCGCCCGGCATGATGCCAGACACGTGTGTCCGGCAGGGTGAAAAACAAAAAGAATGTTTGTGGTGTTGAAAAATTCCGTATTTTTGCCGCCAATATGAAAAGTATATCAGCAAAATACACCGTGGTTTTTTCTGTTTTTAGTTTACGAACCACAGAAAAAATCTTCGAGTCTTTAAATATTGAATTTTTGAATAAATAATATGGTTATCACTATGAATAAAATTTACATCAAGAAAGCGGTTGCTTTTGTGCTGGCGTTTGTGGCGGTGACGGTCGCACCTCCGTTGCTCAAGGCTCAGAGTGATGGCTTCTTCAGCGACGAGGTCGAAACACGAACTGGTACGGCGACTGGCGCATGCCTACGATTGGCGACTGGCAAGAGTTGTGTGCCAACACGACGGGTGGTTGGGTTGCAAGTTACAATGGCGTGTCTGGCTATCTTTTCAGGAGTAAGACCGCACCAACGAAGGAGTTGTTCCTTCCGGCTTCCGGTCTCTTTTATGAAGCCTCGCAACAATATGCGGGTCAATACGGCTACTGCTGGTTGAGTTCGCTCCGCACCGATGGACCGGACGGCGCGTACCGCGCGCAATTCGATTCATCCAGTATCCAAACGGACAAATTCGGCAATCGGTTCTTCGGTTTCCCGGTGCGCCCTGTGCGCCTTCCTTAGAATTGAGTTTAGAGTTGAGAGAAAAACCGACGTTGTGTCAGATAGTAGAGACGGGGCATGCCCCGTCTCTACGTCTGTTATGCCGAGGGGTTGTATTCCATGTTCAAAGGTTAGATTCCGTCTCCGCCTTTTTCTGCCTTTCGGTAAAAATCCATTATTCGCTTATTGCCCGATGTGAAATTCCTGTATTGCCCATTCGTGAATCAATCCCGAACCTACGGCTTTGGTGAGGACGTAAACCTCTTCGCCATTTGAATTGGCAAATACAAAATATGGCTCTGCGGGATATACCGTGACCTCACCGTAACTGTCTGTCACATAGTACGACTCCAAGGTCTTTTTTGATTTCAAGGTCAGGTTGTCGGAGTTGTAAATGTAGAGGAAAGGAGGGTTGGGGTCCTGATAATATTCGCCTTGGGGAATGATGTAAAAACTCTTGCTCAGTTCCAAATGGTCAATGAATTCGATGCGCTTGTTATAATAAGAGCCTGATTCCAATGTTATCTTGCCGTTATACATGATGTCTAAATCCTCAATTTCGGATGATTTGAATACCGTGCCACATTGTGAGATAATCCTGTTTCCGTCTTCAGTAAACCAAAGATTGCCGCCCATCGCATAGTCGCCATGATACGGCGAGTCGTACAGATAGTTGGCAGTCCCTGATCGGATGTCGTATTTTTCAATGTCAGATGGCGATATGTTATTTGAAATCCCATAGATGTATTTCCCTGAAGGGTGAAGCTTGGCCATGGTTCCTCCGCGGATTTCATAGCCTGTGTGTAAATGTTCGGCTGAATTTTGAACGGTCACGTCAATGCATCTGATATGTTCCCATTGGTCTGTTCTGGGGAAAGCGTAAGCCCATCCGCTTGGAGCCAAAACAACATCCGAGGCGTAGCATGAAATGTCGTTTTCTGTCAGTATCTGTTTCGTTTCCAAATTGATGTAGGTCAAATGAGCGTCATGTCCGACCACGGCTTTTGTCCCGTCTGGTGAAATGCTCACGCAAGTCGGGACATACGGCAAAGTCACTTCATCGGTGGTTTTTGTGGCGGCGTCATAGATGTTCAAGGTGAGGTCGGAAGCGATGAAAACAATCATGTCTTTCGCTTTTGAATATTCGGCGTCAATGATGTCTTTCGAAAGCATTTGTTTTTTCTCGAAGACGATGGGGACGTTCACAACGGTGCCGTTGATGGTCACGTTGAGTGACGGTTCGGTGTGGTCGGCGAGAATGGCTTCCTTGTCGATGGAAACGGTGATGTCGGTTCCCTGATATGGGGCGAGACTGCCTGACGTATTTGACGGCAGGGTGATGTGATTTGTCGCGGCTTCCACGGAATAGGCGAAACCGATGTTGCCGGTGTTGCTGATGTTCAGCGTGGCGCTTTCAGTGTCAGGCCCGACAAATAGCTCCTCGTCGATTGAATAACTTAAATTTTCCAAGATAATCGTGACAAAATACGACTGGCCGTTTATGAGGAAATGAAGATTTTCGTCGCCGTTCAGGTAATCTCTTTCGATGTTGACTTTGATTTCAACTTGCTCGCCAGGCATAAGGCGGCCTTCGGATGGATATGTGCTAATGTAGTAAGATGATTTTAAAATGCAGTAGTCGAGACTCTTGTCGTCAGTGTTTTTAAATGTCAATGTCTTGGTGTCAACTCCGTCGGGGAATGTAAGTGTGTCGGGGAGTGAGAATTGCGCCGGATAGTCCTTTCGTGCGATTAAGGTTATGATGCGGTCGCCGATATTTGACTTGACAATCATGTGCTCAACGGTGGTTCCTGACTCCAAAAAAGTGATGTCTGAAGTGACGCTGATCCTTTTTGCATGGCCGTTGCTGAAGTTGCCGGAGGCCGGACTAACGTAAATCCAATCAGGAATGGATCCGATTGTGTAGGTGCATTCCGCTGCTGATTCGGTGGAAAGGTAAATGTCATATCTCTCGTTGTCGTTGAAAATGAGAGTGTCTGCCGAAACCTCAAGTGTCGGGATGATGACGTTTTTTTTGCAGCCTGTTGCAAATGGCAGTACAATGCAAACGACAAGCACTAATAACATTGTTTTAACGGGGCGTCTGTTCATGTCTGGTGGGTTTTATTTGTCAAATTATTATTGGGGACTTCTATTTTTACTCTTTTCACGCCGCCCTTCTGGATTTCGCGAAGTCCGTTGAACGAAATGCAAAATGAAAACGACGCGGCAAAGTTACAAATTACTTTCTTATTTCCAACAATTCAGCGATAATTTTCTTTAAAATTTCGGGGGGGGTAAACTGTTGTTTATCAATATGTTATACAGACTAATTCATCCCTAATCTCACAATCTGCTCATATCGGCACACGTTGTAAACCAGATTGGTCAGGGCGTTCTTGGCGGCATTCCGGGCGAAACCGATGACGCGGCTGAACATCCCGTGCAGGTTCAGCTCGCAGTAGCCGAACACATGCTCCACACGCCCTTCTTCGTCCAACGGGCGTCCGTGTCCTTGTGACTCCTCTTGTTGGCCTTCTTCTTCCTGTCCTCCTCGGTATCGTCTTCCTCCGCATTCCAAAGCTCGTTGCCGCGTCCCTCCTTTATGGCCTTGTTCTCTTCGCGCGTGTTGCGCTGGCGGGGGATCTCCACGAAACTCCCGTCTATTATCACGCCCTGGCTCATTATCAGGTTCTTCTCCCGCAGGAATCTGTCGAAGTCGGCAAAGAGTTTGTCATGGAGAGCTTTCACTGTCAGCTGCTCCTTGAACGCCCAGATGGTTCTGGCGTCCGGCACCCTGTCTCCGCTCGCCAGACCGAGGAAGTCCCTGAAACTTGTGCGGTCAACTATCTGATATTCAGTCTGCTCGTCGCTCAAATTGTACATCCGCTGAAGCACGAGGATCTTGAACATCAGAACATAGTCATACGGCTTCGCCCCCGCCTTCGTCAGACGCTCTCTATACAAGCCCATCTCCAACGTCTCACGAAACATCTCGAAATCAATCGTTTCAGAAAGTCTTTCCAGCGGATTTCCCAATGCGTTCAACATTGAAGTTCTTTCTTCTGAATCAAATAAACCTTGGTTGCCAAGTTTTCTGTATGCCCTTTTGTATGTGTCCATTTTCTCTTCAAATTTTTGGCAAATATACAAATATCTATTTGATTATCAAAGAGTTTTATTTAGAAATGCCCTTAATTATGGTGACTATTGGTCGAGTGATCCCAATGAGTCGGACAAAGCGTGGCGACTGGGCTTCAGTTCGAATGGAACTGGTTGGGGTAATATAGAGCCCGGAAGTCGGAGCAACGGGTACGGTGTCCGTCTGGTCCGGTAATTTTTTAGCAGGATTTATATTCCCCACGAGAAGAGGAAAGACGATATATTTCAAAAAGGGGAGGCCTTGCTTAAGGTGAAGTGACCCCCGAAAGTTGGACAAAAAACTTTCGGGGGTTATATCAATGCCCCGTTTGAAGGAGACGAGGCCGGCCATGTAATTCGTTTGATTTGCATAATTCGTGGTGAAAGTTCATAAAGTAGAAAGTGACTGGCGCACGAGGGGTTGTATTCCATGTTCAAAGGATAAATTCCGGTGAAAGAACGGAACAGGGTAGAGCCGCCACAACGTGGCGGCTCTTTTATTCCCCAATAAAAATGTTGTAAAACGCCAATTATTCCCCAATAAAAATGTTGTTAATCGTAAAATATTCCCCAATAAAAATGTATTATGTTACTCGTAATTCATTAAAAATGTGTATCTTTGCAGCGTTTTAAAATTATTTGTCATAATGAAGCGAAAAATTTACACATCTTTGCAGGAATGGAAGTCGTCGCCCGACCGCAAACCATTGGTGCTTGAAGGCGCCAGACAGGTCGGGAAGACATATATATTAAAGGAGTTCGGGAAGACAGAATATGAGAATTTGATATACATAAATTGCGACAATAACGACTTCATGAAAACTCTTTTTGAGCAGGATTTCGACATGGAACGCATATTGAGAGCCATATCTGCTTATAGTTTTCAAAGCATTATACCAGGAAAGACACTCGTTTTTATCGATGAGATACAAGAATCACCGAAAGCATTGACGGCGTTGAAGTATTTCTGTGAAAACGCAAGGGAACAGCATGTCGTTGTCGCAGGTTCCCTCTTGGGCATCGCAAATAGGGAGAATGAATCATATCCTGTCGGGAAAGTTGATATTCTCAAATTATATCCGATGTCATTTGAGGAATTTCTATGGGCTAAAGGTGCAGATGACATTTGCGAATTGATAAACGAACAGAGATGGGACATCTTAAATTCGCTTGACACGATGCTTCAAGACATGCTACGGCAGTATTTTTATGTCGGCGGAATGCCCGAAGCTGTTTTAAGTTTCATAACGGACAATGACGTACCGAAAGTCAGGAAGATTCAGAAAGCGATTCTGAAGACCTACGACCGCGATTTTGCGAAACATGCCGGAGATGAGACGACACGAATCAGGATGGTGTGGAACTCGATACCGGGGCAGCTGGCCAAGGAAAACAAGAAATTCATTTACGGGGCGATTAAAAAAGGGACGCGGGCCAAGGATTTTGAAAAAGCGATACAATGGCTCGTCGATGCCGGTCTGGTAAATAGACTGACACGTTGTGTGAACCCTACAATGCCGCTGTCGTTTTACGAAGATGTCAATTCATTTAAACTTTATTTGCTCGACATCGGACTTTTAGGCGCATTGTCTGATGCTCCTGCGCGGCTGATGCTCGCCGAAAATGGCGTTTTTGTCGAATTTAAGGGCGCATTTACCGAAAATTATGTGTTGCAGCAGTTGTTGAGCGTGGATGACATGCCGATTTATTATTTCAGTAAAGACAATTCATCACAGGAAATAGACTTCTTGGTTCAGACCGATGAGCGTGTGATCCCTGTTGAAGTAAAAGCGGAAGCTAACGTGAAAAGCAAATCGCTGCACGGTTTCGTGACTGTTGACCACGCCGGGAAACATCTGAAAGGCATGCGTCTCTCGATGTTGCCATACGTTGACCAGGATTGGATGGAAAATGTCCCGCTTTATGCGTTCCATGGACGTTTCCTGTGAAAAAATCGAACCAGAATTAATTCATGGCACCGACATGATGTGGAGTCGCCGCGTTCACACGATGATTCTTTTCTCAATGCCGATCTTCACGGCCTCGGCCACGTTCTTGGCCTCCAATTTCAGCAGGATGTTCTTGCGGTGAGAACGTATCGTCTCTTCGTTGCGCGATAGCTTGTCGGCGATTTCGTTTGTCGAGAGACCTTCGGCCAGCAGTTTCAGAACCTCTTTCTCGCGGTTGGTGAGCCATACCGAGCTTTCGTTTGTCTTGTCGATGATTGCCCGTATGTCTTTGGATATGAATGTCTTGCCGTCGTTTACAACCTTGATGCCGTCTAAAAGCTCCTTGATGTTGACGTTTTTCAGGATGTATCCTTTGGCGCCGCTTTCAAGTGCGCGCTTCACGATGCTCGACTCCGAGAATGACGTCAGCATGATGATTTTCAGGTCGGGATATTTTGACATCAGCTTCGCGCAAAGCTCGATGCCGTCGCAGTCCTGCAACTGTATGTCGAGAAGCAGCACGTCGGGCAGCTCGGTCTTCAGTCCGTTGGCGCACGATGCGCCGTCATAGAAGCATTTCTCGATTTTTATTTCGTCGGTGCTGTCGTTGATGATTTTGCTGAGGCTGTCAACCACGATTTTGTGGTCGTCGGTGAAATAAACCCTGATCATGTGTTTGGTACGTTAATTGTGACTGTGATTTCTGTGCCGCAGCCGGGTTCGCTGTCGATTGACATAGTCCCTTTGTAAGGCTCAATCCTGCTGCGTATGCTCTTGAGGCCGAAGCCTTCCGCCGTGGTGTTTGTGTCAAAGCCGCATCCGTCGTCTTGGATGCATATTGAGAGGAAGTCGTCGCGCAGGTCGATGTGTGTGGCGTTGGCGTGCCGGTGTGCGTTGTTGAGCAGCTCGCTGGTGATGCAGAACAGCTCGTGTTTTGTGAGTTCGTCGATGTTAATGTCGGTGCCGATGAAATGGAATGACACGTCGCCGTAATGGGAGGCGATGTCCTCGAACATGCTTTTCAGCCCGTATTTCAGTGACGGCCATCTTCTTGTCGCCGAGTTTGTCGTAGGCTCTTCCGATGTTGTACGTTGCGGAAGCCGCTGTGAAATAAGCCGTTGAGTCGATGAGGTATGCCGCCGTGCATTCTTCGATGCATTTCTCGTATTCGCCCATCTCACGGTAAAGTCTTCCTGCGAGATTGTGATACCTGGCTTTGTATTGAGGAATGCCGGAACCGTCTGAAAACACCTTGCATTGCGTTATCAGATCTTTGGCTTCGTCGAATCTCCCTTTTTCGACGTAAATCTTTGCGAGCCCTTCGTTGCATTCGAATGCAAGCATGTCTCTGTCTTCCCAGATATGGTCTTGCAGCAGTTCCTTCAGCTCCAGAAATGTGGTTTCAGCTCTGTCGTCGTCAAGCACCGCGTATGAGAAAGCCAGCTCTTTCATGAATTTCGGGATGATCGGCTCAACCCCTTCGCTGCCGTACATGTCGATGTCATCTTTAATCCTCTGGATGTATTCAACAGCCTTGTCGTAACTTCCTGTGGTTCTCATTATGAACGCGATGTTTGTGAGAACCCGGATGTTGGTGATTCTGGGACTGTATGACAAATTGAATGATGACGGGCTTATGCCGCTGTCGGCGTTCTTCCAGTTGCCGTTGTTGTACAGGTCCAAAGCCGCATAATAGTACTTCAACGCATTGACATACATCTCTTTCAAATTGAAAATGTCGCCGTGAAGCAGAGAGCCGAACTGACGGTATTTGTCGTTGTCACGCTCTTCGCTGATCTTGTCAAAAATGTCGAGTTCGTTGTGGGCGAGGCTGTATTCACCGTGCCGTATGTGATACAACACAATCGCTCCGTGAAAATAAATCTCCCTGTCCGGGTCGTTGATGCCAGTGCACATTTCTATTCCACGCATGGCGAAAAACAATGTCGAATCGCTGCTTGTTGAAGCGGTTTCTACTATTTTTTCAAATAAAAAATCTATCTCCTTATCGACATCTTTCTGCTGCCCTTTCAGTTGGACGTTTGTCAATAATATGATAATCAATGTTATATGAAACAGTCTCTTCATAAAGATATTTTATCGCAAAGATATGTTTTTCTTTGATAGAATGTCAAAGTTTTTTTTCTGAATAATTCACCCTTTCGGGGGATGTCCACGTGATTTATTTGTTATACTTTTGCATCCGGAAATACTTCACATTAACCAAAGAGAATAATATACAATTACTAATAGTGTTTTTTGGCGAGGAATAAAACCCCCGCCTTTTTTTTGTAAAAATGGTTTCGTTAGATTAAATTTTGTATCTTTGCGGCTCATAAATCGAAACTATAAATTAATGTATATGAAAAGATTGTTATTTGCAATGTTGCTTGCCGCAATGAGTATTGCCGGCTTTGCGCAAAGATTAGATTATGTTGATGTTACAAACCATCCTGACGGACGTTATTCGGATGAATCTGATGTGAAAATCACCGGCTGGGTGTTGAACGGCCAGAAAACCGGCACATGGATTGAATGCCACTCAAAATCGGAACTGCCTCATTTCATCAGACAGTATGTCGATGGGAAACTTGAAGGTGTGTGTTTTGACATCGACAAGCAGGGAATCATCACGAAACAGGCTGAATATAAGGACGGCGAACTCGACGGCGAAGTCATAAGATGGCTGAGAGGCGGGGTGGTGCGCGACATCGTGAGCTACAAAAACGGCCTGAAAGACGGACCTTCAAAGATATGCTACGACAAAGGCACTGTCCAGGAAGAATCCAATTACAAGGAAGGCCAGCGCGACGGCGTGACGATATGGTACGCCTACAACGAGAAGTCACAAGGCCCGAAAGTGGCGATGTACACCTATAAAGAAGGACAATTTGAAGGCGTTCAGGAGACATATTACGACGACGGCACGCTCAAGACGAGGAAGATGTACAAAGACAACGTGCAGCACGGATTGTCCGTTGAATTTTATGAAGACGGCAGCATCAAGTCTGAGACGAACTATAAAAAAGGCGAGGTTTCTGGCAAGGTCAAGGAATACGAGATTGGAAAGAAATTGAATTGATTCACTTAATATCAAACCAATTTTTATGTCTGAAAACAATACAGAATCAAAGAATTGGGGAAAGGTTGTAAAGATTGCCATCTCGGTGGCCATCTTTCTTTTCTTTTGGATTGCCCCATCAAGTCTGTACGGACTTCCTGACATTTCAGTTGTTGAGCAGCGTGTCGTCGCCGTGTTCGCATTCGCTTTCGCGATGTGGGTGACGGAAGCCATCCCGTCGTGGACGACATCGGTGCTTATTGTCGTCATCTTGCTTCTCACCTGTTCTACAGGCGCCATCGCCTTTCTGAAAGAGGACGGCGTGCGTGACGTCGGCAAACTTATCGTATATCAGCATCTTCTGGAGGATTTCTCCGACCGTACCATCATGCTTTTCCTCGGCGGTTTCGTCATAGCAGCCATCGCCTCGAAGATGGGCGTTGACGTGCAGCTCGCCAAAGGTCTTCTTAAGCTCTTCGGGAAACGCTCGGAGTTCGTGCTTCTCGGATTTCTTTTAGTCACCGGCTTGTTCTCGATGTTCATCAGCAACACCGCGACGGCGGCTATGATGCTTACTTTCATGGCGCCGGTGCTCCGTCAGATGCCTGTTGACGGCAAGGGTAAGATCGCCCTCGCCATGGCAATACCTATCGGCGCCAACATCGGCGGCCTCGCGACACCTATCGGAACGCCGCCCAACGCCATCGCATTGGGATTCCTCAACGACCCGAACGGCCTTAACATGGACATCCATTTCCAGGACTGGTTCTTGGTGATGCTGCCTTACACAATAGTGATGCTCCTCATGGCCTGGGGACTGCTCCTGCTTTTCTTCCCTTTCAAAAAGAAAATCATTGAATTACACATCGAAGGGGAGACGAAGAAAGGCTGGAAACTCACGGTGACGTACATCACAATCGCCATCACGATTATCCTCTGGATGCTTGACAAACTGACGGGTTTGAATTCGTATGTCGTGGCGATGATACCTGTCGCGGTGTTCTGCGTGACAGGCATCTTCACTAAAGAAGACCTCAAGGAAATCAACTGGAGCGTGCTTTGGCTCGTGGCCGGCGGCTTCGCACTCGGCACCGCCTTGTTTGAGACAGGCCTCGCACAAGACCTCGTCGATGCACTTCCGTTCGATACGATGTCACCACTCGTCATAATCATTGGTGCTTCGTTTATCTGCTGGATCATTTCCAACATCATCTCGCACACGGCGGCGGCGAACCTGCTTCTTCCTGTCATGGTGACGATGGCGACGGGCATGGGTCACAGCCTCAACGGCATGGGCGGCCCAGGCACGCTGCTCTTAAGCGTGACACTCGCGTCTTCATTGGGAATGTCGCTCCCGATCTCCACGCCGCCTAACGCCATCGCTTTCAGCACCGGCATGATTCGGGTGAAGGATATGGAAAAAGTCGGCGTCATCATCGGCATCCTCGGTCTTGTCCTCGCAATCGGAATGCTCGTCATCGTCGGCAAAGCCGGATACTGGGCTTAATTTGTTGAAATTAAATAAGTTATAAAATGAAAAATAGAAAAGGTCTTTCGTCAATCACGAAAAAACTAATAATGGCGATTACCGGCGGTTGTTTGGTGTTTTTCCTGTTGTTCCACGGCTCGATGAACGTCGTGTCAATCATCTCTGAGAGCGGTTACAACTGGATTTGTGAGTTCCTCGGCGCCAACTGGTACGCCGTCGTCGGCACCATCGGCCTCGCCGCCATGGTCGCGGTACATTTCGTCTATGCCTTCATCCTCTCTTTCCAGAACTACAGGGCACGCGGCAACCAACGTTACGCCGTGACCGAAAGACAGGATGGCGTGTCGTGGGCGTCGAAGAACATGCTCGTCATCGGCATCATCGTCATCCTCGGCCTCGGACTTCATCTCTATGACTTCTGGGCGAAGATGCAACTCGCTGAACTTCAGGGCATCGCACCGTCCGACGGCCTTACACCTGTCGATGGCGTCGGACGCATCAAATTGGTGTTCGGCGACACATATTTCAGCATTATGTATTTGTTGTGGCTCGCTTTCCTGTGGTTCCATCTCTCGCACGGCATCGCCTCGGTGATGCAGTCGATCGGCTGGAGCAACCACGTCTGGAAACACCGCATCGAATGGCTCGGCAAGTTCTTCGCCATCGTCATCGTGGCCATGTTCGCGAGTGTGGTTCTTTATTATTGGTTGATTTTTCCAAATTTAAATGTTTAAAATTATGGAATTAAATTCAAGGATACCAGAAGGTCCGTTGACTGAAAAATGGACAAACTATAAGGCAAACCAGAAGTTAGTGAACCCGGCCAACAAACGCAAGCTCGACATCATCGTCATCGGCACGGGCTTGGCGGGTGCTTCGGCTGCCGCCTCGTTCGGCGAGATGGGCTTCAACGTGAAGGTGTTCTGCATACAGGACAGCCCTCGCCGCGCACACAGCATCGCTGCGCAGGGTGGCATCAACGCCGCTAAGAACTATCCCAACGACGGCGACAGCGTCTGGCGTCTGTTTCACGACACCGTCAAAGGCGGCGACTACCGCGCTCGCGAGGCTAACGTCTATCGTCTCGCCGAAGTCAGCAACAACATCATCGACCAATGTGTAGCGCAGGGTGTCCCGTTCGCACGCGAGTACAGCGGGCTTTTGGCTAACCGTTCTTTCGGCGGAGCGCAGGTGTCGCGTACTTTCTATGCTAAAGGTCAGACGGGACAGCAGCTTCTCCTCGGAGCATACGGCGCGATGAGCAAGGAGATTGAGAGAGGCACGGTGAAGATGTACGCCCGCCGCGAGATGCTCGATGTCGTCATCGTTGACGGCCGCGCACGTGGTGTCATAGTGCGCAACCTCGTCACCGGCGAGCTGGAGCGTCATGCGGCACACGCCGTCGTCATCGCATCTGGCGGCTACGGACGCGTGTTCTTCCTCTCCACAAACGCGATGTCGTCGAACGGCTCGGCGGCATGGCACGCATACAAGAGAGGAGCGATGATGGCGAACCCGTGCTTCACGCAGATACACCCGACATGCATCCCCGTCCACGGCGACTATCAGTCGAAACTTACGTTGATGAGCGAGTCGCTGCGCAACGACGGCCGCATCTGGGTGCCGAAAGACGAAAAGAAGGCGGCTCTTCTCCGTGAAGGCAAGATGAAAGCAACAGATATTCCTGAAGAGGAGAGAGACTATTACCTCGAACGTCGTTATCCGGCGTTCGGCAACCTCGTCCCGCGTGACGTCGCCTCACGCGCCGGTAAGGAACGTTGCGACGCGGGCTACGGCGTGAACAACACCGGCCGCGCCGTCTATTTAGACTTCAAGGAAGCGATACAACGTCTCGGAAGAAAAGCCGTCGAAGAGAAATACGGCAACCTCTTCGAGATGTACGAACGCATCGTTGACGAGAACCCTTACGTCACCCCGATGATGATTTATCCGGCGGTGCATTACACCATGGGCGGCCTCTGGGTTGACTACGAATTGCAGACCACCGTCAAAGGTTTGTTCGCCGCCGGCGAGGCCAACTTCTCCGACCACGGCGCAAACCGCCTCGGCGCCTCGGCGTTGATGCAGGGACTGTCGGACGGATATTTCGTGCTGCCTTACACCATGCAGAACTATCTGGCCGACCAGATCGGCGTGCCGCGTTTCTCGACCGACCTGCCTGAGTTCGAGCAGGCGGAGAAGGAGGTGCGCGAGCGCATAGAGAAGATACTCAACGTGAACGGCACAGAGACCGTCGATTCAATCCACAAACGTCTCGGTCATATCATGTGGGAATACGTCGGGATGTCGAGGACGAAGGAAGGTCTTGAGACGGCCATCGAAGAGATAAAGAAACTCCGTGCCGAGTTCTGGCGAAACGTGAAGGTGCCGCGTCGTGAAGGCATGAACAACGAACTCGAGAAGGCACTGCGTGTCGCCGACTTCCTCGAGATGGGCGAGCTGATGGCACGCGATGCCCTGATGCGCAACGAGTCGTGCGGCGGTCACTTCCGCGCTGAATATCAGACACCTGACGGCGAGGCCATGCGCGACGACGCCAACTACAGCTTCGTGGCGGCCTACGAGTTCAAGGGCGTTGACAACGAGCCGGTTCTTCATAAAGAAGAACTTAAGTTTGAAAATGTGGAAGTTAAACAAAGAAATTATAAGTAGAAAGTTATAAAGTACCTGGCCACATGAAGATTGATAGATTTGAGGATTTGGCTGTCTGGCAGAAATCTGTTGATTTTGCCACATTGATTTATAAACTTTTTGGTGATACAAAAGATTTTGGATTCAAAAATCAGATTGAAAGAGCTGTAATATCTATTTCAAATAATATAGCTGAAGGATTTGAAAGAAAAACAAATAATGAATTTAAAATGTTTTTGTTTATTTCCAAGGGATCATGTGGAGAAGTCAGATCAATGTTATATGTGGCAAAAAGATTGGAAATGATAAATGATGAACAATTTAAGGATTCAGTATCAAAATCATTAGAAATCTCTAGAATGTTATCAGGACTGATAAAAAGTTTATAAAGTAGAAAGTAGAAAGTACCTGACCGACTTTTAAACTTTATGAACTTTACAAACTTTTAA
>JAUNNU010000056.1 GCA_030537295.1 Bacteroidia bacterium | reverse complement strand
GCTGAACATCCCGTGCAGATTCAGCTCGCAGTAGCCGAACACATGCTCCACACGCACCCTAGTCTTGGAATTCTTCCGGTTGACCGTCTCCTGCTTCTTGCTCAGCTTTTTCCCTCTCACGCTGCGCTTGATGACGCGGTCCTTCATCTGGTATTTGCGCATCACGCTTTTCACGCTCTTTCCGATATATGCGCTGTCGGCGTGCAGCTCCTGCCCCCTGTCGTCATTGTCTATCAGCAACTTGGCCGGAACGGAGTCGTGCTGATCCGCGCTCGTGGTCACCGCCTTCTTTATCAGCTTGCTCTTGGCATCGACCTTTGCGTGGTTCTTGTAGCCGTAATATTTCTGCCCGCCCTTCTTCGTCCATCTGGCGTCCGTGTCCTTGTAACTCCTCTTGTTGGCCTTCTTCTTCCTGTCCTCCTCGGTATCGTCTTCCTCCGCATTCCAAAGCTCGTTGCCGCGTCCCTCCTTTATGGCCTTGTTCTCTTCGCGCGTGTTGCGCTGGCGGGGGATCTCCACGAAACTCCCGTCTATTATCACGCCCTGGCTCATTATCAGGTTCTTCTCCCGCAGGAATCTGTCGAAGTCGGCAAAGAGTTTGTCATGGAGAGCTTTCACTGTCAGCTGCTCCTTGAACGCCCAGATGGTTCTGGCGTCCGGCACCCTGTCTCCGCTCGCCAGACCGAGGAAGTCCCTGAAACTTGTGCGGTCAACTATCTGATATTCAGTCTGCTCGTCGCTCAAATTGTACATCCGCTGAAGCACGAGGATCTTGAACATCAGAACATAGTCATACGGCTTCGCCCCCGCCTTCGTCAGACGCTCTCTATACAAGCCCATCTCCAACGTCTCACGAAACATCTCGAAATCAACCGTTCCCGTAAGCCTCTCAAGTGGATTCCTCAATGAGGACAACATGGATGTCCTTTCCTCCGAATCAAATAAACCTTGGTTGCCAAGCTTTCTGTATGCCCTTTTGTATGTGTCCATTTTCTCTTCAAATTTTTGGCAAATATACAAATATTTATCTGAATATCAAAGAGTTATATTTAGAAATGCCCTTAAATTAAAATTTATTTATGAATTCATTCCAACAGCTCGGAATTATTTCTTGCCAGAAGCTTTTAGAGTATTTTTACCGCTATCGCCGCGCAAGCCTCCGCGTCTGCCAAGGCGTGGTGATGGTTCTGCAAGTCGTAGCCGCAACGCTCGGCGATGATGTCGAGGTTGTGATGGCCGCCGGGCCAGACCTTGCGCGAAGCGATGCAGGTGCAATAAAACTCATAATCGGGATAATCCATCTGATAGGTGCGGAAGACGGCTTTCAGGCAACTCTCGTCGAAGGATTTGTTGTGGGCTACGAGAGGCAGTCCCCGCTCGCCGTTCATGCAGCTGACGCCTTCGATGCCGTGCCGCCTGAGCAGTGCTTCCACCTTTTCCCAAACGAAAGGGAAGACGGGCGCGTTCTCGGTGTCTTTGGCGCAAAGCCCGTGCACCCGAGTGCACCAGTAGTTGTAATACTCCGGCTCAGGCTTGATAAGAGAATAGAACCTGTCAACAATCTCTCCGTCCCGCACTATTACGACGCCAACCGAACAAACGGATGAACGCTCGCAGTTGGCGGTCTCAAAGTCTATTGCTGCAAAGTTATTCATTTAATCTTATGTTATTTCTTAATATTCCAAGTCATACAATGAAGGGCTCCACCACCTTCATAAACCAAATCTTTCATGCGAAAAGGCTCTACTTTACAATCAGGGTTGGCATCTTTAATATAGCGGAGTGCTTGTTTGTCTTCTTCAATTCCAAATGCTGGCATTAAAATGTTATTTCCAACTTGAAGGTAGTTGACATAAGCCCAATTCAAATCATCATTTGGCTTTTCAATGTCAAATTTCATGACAGTGATTTCAAATCCTTTTTCTTCAAGTAGATGCTTTATAGTTTCGGCTTCTTTGCAATCCGCTTTGAAGTGATCTGTCATCAGGACTTTGTTGCCATTACACCAATGAATAAATCCATCCGAGTGTCCGAAAGGTTCTTCTTCAGATATTTTGTGCCAAGGGATAAAGATGATTTTGTGATTAAGCTTTTCCTGTAATAGGCGGATGAAATCCGAATCATACTTTTCCTTTCCATTTTCTGTGAAAACCTTGTCGGTCATAACAAGAAACTCTCCGCAGATAGATATGTTACCGCCATCAATGATGAGGTTGGTTTCACTATAGGTGATGTCTAATTCATCGCAAATCTGCTTTGGATTTGAAATGTATTCACGGTCATTCTCCTTCGCTAAATAATCCGGTTGGTATTGGTAGAGGAGAAAATCATTCTCGGACAATTGCAATGGCATGTAATCCCTTGCCCAAATGTCGCAAGTGTGGCTAAGCAAGCCCCAGTTTATGCCCATGACATTCAATTTTCTCGTCAGCCGATTGAATGTGTCAGGATACCATTCCTGAAGTCTATCGGAAAGATAAACGAAATTTGTATCTTTATCGTAAATCATTTGTTTATTGTAAATCTGTATTTTTGGTTGTTAAATGAGTTTAGTTCTGATGACAATGTGCTCTCATCAAAATGGGATTCGCAAAAATATGAACACAAATTGTTACTGGTTTTCTTTTCGACAGTTTTGCACGAACCCAAGAGGTTGAGTCTGGTTGATTCTATGATTGTTTCTTCTTTGTGATTCTCCATAATAAGAATCGGATTGTCTTGATAACGTGACATGGCATCGGTTTCCCGGAATAAATCTGCCACTTTCCAAGGACCATCAAGAATGTCACCCGAAGCAAGTTCCTTGATCTGCCTGATAAGGATTCCGCCGAAAAAGGCATCATGAGTCAAGCGATATTTATACGAGACTTTATTTTTCGTCTCAATACGGACTCTTTCAATCTTACTTTCAAAATTTAAGTCTATTCCACCAAAATCATTTATATACCAGGTAAGTGCTTTGCTTTGTCTAGGATGCGTGGAAATATCTCTATGATTGTCATTGAAGTAGTAGAATTCAAGGTCAATAAATCGGTAATGTGTTCCTCGATATTCTATCGAGCATTTATTTATCAAAAACTCTGCTATTTTTTTAAAACGTAATGCAATTGAATCCTTTGACTCATTTTTAGGGATGGACATCCATAAACTTAATTCTTCCAAGGAAAGTATCTGTCTCATATTTTTCTGTTCCATATAAAACATAAATCAGTCGTTTTGATATTTATCCCACGTTCTCTTAATAATCCCTGCTATTTCCTTGCGTAGCCATTGAGGTTCAATAACTTCCAACTCTTCATTATTCCACAGAAGCTCCTGAATGAAGTCGTATTCGGGGCGGACTCTCAGCTCGAAAATGCTGAATTGTTCGTTGCGCTCGGTTTCCACTTGCGATTCGTGCATGGGCAAGTCGCGAAGATAGTTGGCTTGCTTTGGCGACACCTTGAGCACCACGGTTTCGGGTTTGGTCTTGCCGCCCGCGATGACGCCGAAACAGCCGTCGAAAAACTCTTTCGGCTTGAAATCCTCCGGGTACTCGAACGTATGGCTCGATAGCCGGAAATCGCGGATGCGGTCGAGGCAAAACACGCGGTCTTCGTTGACGGGCCATTCCCGTCCGACCATGTACCATCGCTGACGGAAAAGCTTCACACACAATGGCATGAGGTAATGCTCTTTCTCGTCTTCACGCCAATAGTTGTAATAGACAATGTGAATGAAACGGTTCTTCTTCATCGCATTGATGATTGGGTCTAAATATTCTCGTCCGCTCGGCACATCTTCAAGAATAATTCTGTCCTTAACCGATTTGCTTCCGCTGAGCGAATTGCTGACAGAATACGTGCTTAACAGCCAGTTTTCGATGTTTCCCTGCCTCAAATCTTCATCGTTATCAATGTAATATCTGTAAGGTGCTGTTCTCTCGCATTCAATGTTCAAGCCGAAAGTGTCAAGAATCGCCCACTTCCATTTGATGAAGGTGCGTTTCAGCATCGGTTTGCCCTGGCTGATGTCGTCGTCTTCAATCCATCTGCTGTTGAGCTCTTCAAATGTTATCTTGCGGGCGGAATGGATGGTGTTTGCTATCCACACGAGTTTATTGGTCTGATTCAGCGGCATGACTTATCTGTTTGTTACAAATTCGGTCTGCAAATATAGCGAATATATGTGCCCGTTGTGGGCATAGGTTGTTTTTTTCTTCAGCCCATTTGCCAAAAAACCACCCTGTTTCCAAGGTGGTTTTTCAGTCATGATAAAAGCTTGTTTCTATAGCTTACTTAACGTTGTCTTTTCCGACCTGAACGGCCTGCATGTTCAACGGGATGAGCTTGTGGGCGCGTTCCGGCAGGCTGTGGCGCAGACCTTCTTCGACGTTCTTGTCGAGGATGATCGGGCGCAGCTTCAGGAAAGCACCGAGGATGATCATGTTGAACACTTTGCTGTTACCCATGTCGGATGCCAGCTGAGCGCCTTCGATGGTGTGGATGTGAATGTCGGTACGTGTTGGCTTCTTGGTGATGCCGTTCGGGTCGTAAAGGAGATAACCGCCCGGTTTCACTTTTGATTCGAATTTGTCGAGTGACTGCTGGTTGAGGATCACCGCTGTGTCGAAAGCGTTGAGGATCGGTGAGCACACGCGTTCATCGCTGACGATGACAGTCACGTTTGCTGTGCCACCGCGCATCTCAGGACCGTATGACGGCATCCAGCTCACTTCTTTGCCTTCCATAATACCGCTATAAGCAAGGATCTTACCCATTGACAAGACACCTTGTCCGCCGAATCCGGCAATAATAATTTCTTCTGTCATTGCTTTACTTTTTTAGATTATTTTTCAACGATCTTTCCGTCAACTTTGATGTCTCCGAGCGGATATTCTGGGAGCATGTTTTCGACTAACCACTGGTTGGCCTTGACCGGGTCCATCTTCCAGTTCGAGTTGCAGTTGGAAACGATTTCAACGAAGTTCACGCCGCTCTTGCCATTGATCTGATTCTCAAACGCCTTCTTGATGGCGGCTTTTGCCTTACGCACGTGCGCCGGGTCATAGACGGCCTGACGTGTGACGTATTTCGTGCCTGGAAGGTGGGCGATGAGTTCTGTGATATGGAGCGGGTAGCCGTTGTTCGGGATGCCGTCGAAGCCTGCGCCAGCCGGCAAAGTTGCCTTACGTCCGTAAGGTGTCGTGGCGGTCTTCATGCCTTCGAGTGTTGTCGGGGCCATCTGGCCGCCTGTCATGCCGTAGATGCCGTTGTTGACGAAAATCATGGTGATGTTCTCGCCGCGGTTGCATGTGTGGATCGTCTCGCATGTTCCGATGGCCGCGAGGTCGCCGTCGCCCTGGTATGAGAAGACGACTTTGTCGGGCCACACACGTTTGATACCTGTCGCACATGCTGTCGCACGGCCGTGGGCTGCCTCGATGAAGTCAACATCGAAATAGTCGTATGCCATGACCGAGCATCCTACAGGAGAAACGCCGATGGTCTTTTCATCGATGCCTAATTCTTCGATGACTTCAGCGATGATGCGGTGAATTGTACCGTGACCGCAGCCTGGGCAATAGTGGAAAGGCTTGCTTGTCAATAACTTAGATTTCTCGTAAACTAAGTTTTCTGGTTTGATGATATCTTCAACTGTCATTTTCTTATTCTCCTATAATTTGTTTCTTCATTGCTTCGAGAACTTCTTCTGGTGTGTGGATGATGCCACCGACGCGGCCGAAGTGTTCGGCTTTGACGCGGCCGTTGCATGCCAACCTGACGTCTTCAATCATCTGGCCGCAGCTCAATTCGACTGAAAGGAATCCTTTGACGCCGTGGTTGATGAGGTTTTCGATAGCCTTTGTAGGATAAGGGAAGAGGGTGATCGGACGGAGAAGACCGAGTTTCAGA
Organism: Bacteroidia bacterium; assembly: GCA_030537295.1. Lineage (GTDB taxonomy): Bacteria > Bacteroidota > Bacteroidia > Bacteroidales > F082 > Limimorpha. Next base: position 11,544 of record JAUNNU010000056.1, on the reverse strand, counting down.
CCCTGTTCGCGGCCGAGCTGCACCGACTTCTGTGCGATACGTGCGCTTGAGCCGTAGGCCACGAACACGTAGTCGGCATCTTCGCAGTTGATCTCTTCGTAACGAACTTCGTTCTCTTCGACCATTTTGTATTTGGCCTGGAGGTGACGGTTGTGTTCTTCCATCTTATTTGAATCGAGGTCGAGGGAGGTGATGACTCTGTGCTGTGTGCCTCTCTTGCGGCCTGTCAATGCCCATGGGTATTTGGCCTTGATTTCCTCTTCTGTCATGCGTGGCTTCTGTTCCGGAAGGACGACCTTCTCCATCATCTGGCCTATTGCGCCGTCTGAAAGGATACATACTGCCATGCGGTATTTGAATGCGAGGTCGAAGCCGAGAGCCACGAAGTCAGCCATTTCCTGCACTGACGCCGGGGCGAGGACGATGTTTTTGTAGTCGCCGTTGCCGCCGCCTTTCACCGCCTGGAAGTAGTCGGCCTGTGACGGCTGGATTGTGCCGAGACCCGGGCCGCCGCGGACGACGTCAGCATAGACGCAAGGGACTTCAGCGCCAGCGATGTAGGCGATGCCTTCCTGTTTCAGGCACACGCCGGGGCTCGATGATGATGTCATCACGCGTTTTCCAGCTGCGCCGGCAGCATAGACCATATTGATAGCTGCCAATTCACTTTCTGCTTGCAGAACGACCATGCCGGTACGTTCATAAGGGTTCTGTTCTGACAGATACTCAATCACTTCCGACTGTGGGGTGATAGGATATCCGAAATAAGCATCGCAGCCGTAGCGGATGGCGCTTTCTGCCAATGCTTCGTTACCCTTCATCAATTTTAATTCTCCCATTATTTTTAATTTTTAAATGTTTGACAATGATTTGATTACAATTTCACTTTATAAACAGAGATGACACCGTCAGGGCATACAATGCCGCAGCTCGCGCAGCCGATGCACTTGTCTGGTTCTGCCATGTAGGCGTAATTGTAACCTTTTCCATTAACTTCTTTTGCCAATCCGAGAACCTGCATCGGGCAGTTGACGACGCACACGCCGCAACCTTTACAACGCTCAGTATCAACGGATACAGCACCTTTGAAACCTGCCATAATTTTAAATTTTTAAGTTATTATTATGTTTGAATATTTCTTATTCTCATATTTTTCAAAAACGCACAAAATTACAAAACATTTTCGAGTTATTCAAAAAAAATGTGAAATATTTTTTTGCGTTTAAACATTTATTCTGCGAAAAAAAAGTTCGTGTAAAACAAAAAGGTTCAGGAAAAAGCATCTCCCAAACCTTATTGATGATGTGTATAATCTGCGTGAAATACCTTATTTCACAGGATGGTCTTTCGCGAATGCCTGGAGTCTCTCGGCGAGCACCGGAATCTCCTCTCTCTGAATCAACGAGGTGCAGGCGCGGATGCCTTGGCGTGTGGATCCGCAGGTGTCCAACGAAATTGCAGAGATTCCGTAGTACATCATCTCTTCCACGAGGTCGGCGCCGGTGAATCCCGGGTAGCAGTAAGTGAAGTAGAAGCCGTCAGCGATCGGTTCGCCGAGGTCTTCGTCGTAGGTGATATAGAAGTTGGCGGCTGTGAAAGCGTCTTTCATCATCTTCGCCTTGCGGCCGTATTCGAGGACATCGTCGCGGTAGTTGTAAATGCCGTCGTTGACTGCCTTCAACACGCCTGCAAGTGCGTATTGTGCTGAGTGTGAGACGCCTGATGTGAGCGGATGCAATGCGCCGAAGAGAATGCCGCGCATGAAGATCTCCTGTCCGCAGAAGCCTTTCAGGTCAGGGTAATGGCGTTTCGCCAACTTGTCGCTGATGCCGAGGAAGGCGCAGCGTTCGCCCGCGAAGCTGAATGCCTTCGAGCTGGAGATCATGAGGATGTAGTTGTCGGTGTATTTTCCGACTGTCGGCTGGAACGGCGCGACGCCCGGATGACTGTAATCTTTTCTGAAGTCCATGCCGAAATAGGCGAGGTCTTCGAGGACGATGACATCGTATTTGTTTGCGAGTTCGCCGATGATTTTGAGTTCCTCGTCGGTGAGGCACACCCATGTCGGGTTGTTAGGGTTCGAGTACAGGATGCTGTGGATTCTGCCTGTTGAAAGTATCTCTTCGAGTTTGGCGCGGAGTTTCTCGCCGCGGTAGTCGTAGATGTCGAAGTGTTCCATCGGGATGCCGAGGACCTTGCACTGGAATTTATGTACAGGGAAACCCGGGTCCACGAAGAGCATCGTGTTCTTCTCTTTGCTGATGTGGCCAGTGATCATGAATGATGCGAAGGCGCCTTGCATGGAACCGACGGTCGGGACGCAGTTGGCTGCGTCAACGTCAAGATCGAGGAAGTTCTTGATGAAACGTGAGGCTTCTTTTTTCAACGCCGGAACGCCGTCGATAGGAGGGTAGCATGCTGCGACGCCGTCCTGCACGGCTTTCATCTGTGCCTCGATGCCGGCCTTCGCTGCAGGAAGACCCGGATTGCCGATTTCCATGTGGATGAATTTAACGCCGCTTGCCGTTTCGAGGTCTCTCGCGAGCTTGTTGATTTCACGGATGCCGGCCTTGCCCACGCACGGAAGGCTGCTCTCTGCGAACACCTTCTTCACGATTTCTTCTTTTACTATGTTGTTATTCATGTTATATTTATTGATTTTTAATGATTTATTTCAAAAATAAATTTCCGCAAAGATAATCAAAATTACTTTGATGTCAAATAAAATTTGAAAAATTAAAATCTGTATCCGACAGTCACTTTTGCGTTCCACCTGTGGTAAATCGATTGCGTTTTCCCGCCGAACAGATAATCCAACCCGGGCAGGTCGATGTAGTTTATCTTCGAGGTGCAATATGCGGTCACGTATGCTTTTTTCCAATGATAGATGACGCTTATTTTCGTGTCACAGACGAAATTGTAGAGATGGTACGGGGCGGTTATGCTGCTTTCGAGAGTCTCCACATTGAACGGAGTGTTGATGTCCGGACTTGAATATGCTATTCTGTCGTATGTCATGACTTTCCTTTGCAAAAGCAGAAGAGATGGCATCAGCGAAATGTGTATCATGAAATTTTTTGCCGGCACACAGTTGTAGGCGTAACCAGCGCCTAACGACAGATAATAGGTCGTCCATCCTGATAACACGTTGTCGATGGTGTTGTCAACAGGGTAATAATCTTCGTTGTCGTAAATGTCACTGAATATCTCGCTGTAAAAGTCTTTGTCATAGCCCAGCCACATCTCATCGTAGTAGAATGACAGCCCGGCTATTACGCTTCCTGCGCTTTTTTTCTGAATCTTTGAATATGAAAAAGCAGCAGGGTAGGAGAATTTTTTGTTGTTGAACGCATAGTAGGTGTTTATGTTTACGCCTTTCAGACTGTTTTTGTATGATATGTCGGTTTCGAATCTCGTGTCGTAGAAGTCGCCGACATTGAAGATGTTGATGTCGCCGCCAAAACTGTTGGTGTAGCATTTAAGGAATAATTCGCTGTCTTTGCTCTCGCCTCTCAGCTTCTTGAAATCCACCGAAAACCCTATTCCGACGCCTCTGTATGAAAACCCTATTCCTGTGCTTGTGGCGAGCCTGTTCCTGATCGGGAACGATAAGCCGTCTGTTATCTGATAATAGTAGTGCTGCGTGAAGTTCTCGTTCAAAGATATTGACCATTTGCCCCAAGGCTCGGCCATGTAAAGCGTGTCGTAGTTCTTGCTGCCTATGATGAGTCTGCCAACCCAGTTGAGAAATCCTTTTCCCTCTTTTGGCGTGTTGGACGGACTGATTCCAATGTTTATGTCACCCTGCGCCTTGATGTCTATGCACAAAAACATCAAGATGACCAATGGTAATATGTATAATGTGTTTCTTTTCAAGTGCTGATGATTTTTGACTGTTGTTTAAAACCTGAATCCGACGGCGAGTTTCGCGTTCCACCAATGGTAGATGAAGTTGTTGCTGCTGAAGAAGATGCTCTGGTCTTCGTTGGAGAAGTCGATTTTTACCATTGTGGCGTTGTACAATAAACTCACGAATCCTCTTTTCCATGAATATGTCGCGCTGAGGTTGCCGGTAAATCCGAAGTTGAAGAGGTTGTATGGCGCTTTGAATTCCTCCCTGTACAATGTGATTTCGACTTCGGAGTTTATGTGTTTGTACAGCGTGATGTTGTCCAAGTAGGTGATTGATTTCTGCCAGACCAAGACAGACGGCTCTGCGGAGATGTGCAGCAGCCAGTGTTTTGCCGGGACCCAGTTGTATGCGTATCCGAATCCGAATGACAGATATTGCGTCTTCCATTCGGAAGGGATGTCCTTGTATGTGCGCGGGATTAGAAACGGCAGTTCCGAGATGATTGTCCCGTTGATGATTTTCATGATGTAGTTTTTGTAGTCATCTTCGCTTATTCCCATCGAAAGGCCGCCGTTGTAATACGACAGGCTGATCTGGAAGCTTCCGGCGCTCTTCTTCTGCACCTGTGAGTTGGAGAATGCCGCCGGATTCGAGTATTTCTTGTTGTTGAAGACGTAATATGCGTATGCGCCGAAGCCTTTGAGCTGTCCGTCGTTTAAAATGTCGAAAAGACCGTATGAATCGTGCAGGTCAACGATGGTGAACATCCTGAAGGTGAAGCCGTATCTGTTGTCATTCAGGTTGAAGGTCAGGTTCTGGTCTTTCCTTTTCTTGCTGAGTTTGCCGAAATTGGCGGAATATCCTATTTCGACGCCTTTGTATGCTACATTGAGGCTCGTGGTGAAACTCGGGTCGTTCTTCACGTAGTTGTTTTTGTCATCTTTCAGCTGAACTACCACATGCTGCGCCGTTTTCCCGTCCGCCGAGATCATCCAGGTGCCCCACGGCCTGCTGATGTATGACGTGTCGTAAGTTATTTTCGGATTGAAAAGGCGGTGGATGGTCCTCCTGATGAAGCTGTCTTTGCTGCCGGAATCTTTCTCTTGCGCGTTTGCATTCAGGCAAAAGCCAAACAATGCCAGCAGAAAGACGAACGTAAGTGATGATTTTTTCATTGCAGCGATGATATTAGTAAAAAAGGCTTGCAAATCATCAAAATCAACTCTTTGCAAACCTTTGTGGGTCGTACTGGACTCGAACCAGTGACCTCTGCCGTGTGAAGGCAGCGCTCTAAACCAACTGGGCTAACGTCCCTCCGTTTACGAAAAAACGCCCTAAGGCGTTTCGTGTGGGGCGAACAAGGATCGAACTTGTGACCTCATGCCTGTCAAGCATGCGCTCTAAACCAACTGAGCTACCGTCCCGATTGCGAGTGCAAAAGTACAACAATTTTTTATATGCGTGACATTTTTTGTAAAAAATTTTTACTTATTTTTGAATTTTCAAAATCATTATATCATGAGAAAAGTTAAATACTTACTAATCATTGCGTTAATGCTTGCCGTGAATCTGACAACTAACGCACAAGGGAAGAAAAATTTCGAACTTTCCGACATTTACGAAGTGCCGACGTTCCAAACAAAGGGCGTAAAAGGCATGAATCCGATGAAAAATGGCGACACTTACGGCACCATCGAGCGCGGAGAATTCAATATTTACGAATATAAAACTGGTAATAAGGTGAGTACCTTGTTCCGTTTCTCCGAATTAATCCCGGAAGGAAAAAACGAGGCAATCCGCCCTTACAATTATACTTTGAGCGACGATGAGTCGAAGGTCCTGTTCCTCACAAACGTGAATTACATCTACCGTCACTCGTTCACCGCCGATTATTTTGTCTATGACTTGGCTTCAAAAACATTGACCCCGCTCTCGACAAACGGAAGCCAGCGTCTCGCCACCTTCTCGCCCGACGCCACGAAAGTCGCTTTCATGCGTGACAACAACCTGTTCATAAAAGACCTCGCTTCGGGAAACGAGACGCAGTTCACCGACGACGGCCTTTATAACCATATTATTAATGGTGCTCCCGACTGGGTCTATGAAGAGGAATTCAGCTTCTCGCTCGGTTATTTCTGGTCGCCCGACAGCAAGAAAATCGCTTTCTACAAATTCGACGAGTCGAAGGTGAAAGAGTTCCAGATGGAGGAGTTCATCGGCCTCGACCCGGCTTACCCCGACTGGTACAGCTTCAAATACCCGAAGGCCGGCGAAGACAACTCCGTCGTCGAAGTCTATGTCTATGACATCGAAAGCGGCAAAACGATAAAGATGGACACCGGGGAGGAGACTGACATCTATCTCCCGAGAATGAAATGGACGAAGAACGAAAACATCCTTGCAATCCAGAGACTTAACCGCCATCAGAACCATCTCGAAATCCTCGCCGCCGACGCGACGACGGGTGAGACGCATGTCTTCTACGATGAGACGAACCCTTATTACATCGACATCACCGACGACTGGACTTTCCTCGACGACGGGAAGTCGTTTCTCATCACAAGTGAGAAATCGGGGTTCAACCACATTTACATGTGCAAGCTCGACGGCTCCGAAAGCAAGGCTCTCACTTCGGGCAAATGGGATGTCACCTCGATTTACGGCTTCGACGGTAAGGAGATTTATTTCCAGGCGGCGAAGAACTCCCCGATCGAACGTCAGATCTACGCGGTGAACATGAAAGGCTCGATGAGGACTATTATTAATAAGGTAGGAACAAACAACGCCCGTTTCAACAATTCCTTCAAATATCTGATCAACATAAACTCGACGGCGACGCAGCCTTATCTGTATGAACTTTATACAAACAAAGGCAAACTGATGAGGGTTCTTGAAGACAATCACGAGCTTTTGGAGAGACTTAACGCATACAATATCAGCGACAAGCAATTCATTAAAATCAGCGACCCGGCCTTCACGATGCCCGACGGCTCGACCGTTGAAATCGACGGCTGGCAGATCCTTCCTCCTGACTTCGACGCCAACAAGAAATATCCCGTCTTGATTTACGTCTATGGCGGCCCGGGACATCAGACCGTCATGAACCAGTGGGACCACAGCGACTGGGACTGGATGCAGCTTCTCGCGCAGCGCGGAATCATTTCTGTTTCAATCAATAACAGAGGCAGCGGGGCGCAAGGGCAGGAGTTCAAGAAGATGACTTATCTTGAACTCGGAAAATACGAGACCGAAGACATGATTACTTTGGCGAAATACATGGCGAAACAGCCGTACGTCAACCCCGACAAAATTGCGATTTATGGTTGGAGCTACGGCGGTTTCATGGCTGCCAACGGCATCACCAAGGGCGCCGACGTCATCAGCACCGCGGTCTCCGTCGCGCCGGTGACGAACTGGAGATTCTACGACAACGTATATACCGAGCGTTACATGCGCACGCCGCAGGAGAACCCGACGGGCTACGACGACAACTCGCCGGTGAGCAACACCGCGCTGATAAAAGGCAACTACCTGCTCTGCCACGGCAGCGGCGACGACAACGTACATTACCAGAACGCGATGGAGCTGATCAAGTCGATGATTGCCAACAACGTGCAGTTCGACCTGATGATTTATCCCAACAAGAACCACGGCATTTACGGCGGCTACGAGGAGTTCGGCGACGGCGAATGCAGAATGCATCTGTTTACGAAAATCGACAATTTCCTGTTCAGACATCTGCTTGAAAAATAATTGAAAAATTAATGCGAGTGTAAAGAAAAATGTTGTACTTTTGCACCCGCTTAAAGTAAGCAAGTTTTTTAGTTTAACAATTAAAAGAAAGAGAGAGTATTAAAAATGATTATTATTCCTGTAAAAGACGGTGAAAGCATCGACCGCGCCCTGAAGCGCTACAAGAGAAAGTACGAGAAAACCGGTGTTGTGAAAGAATTACGCAACCGCCAGAAATTCACGAAGCCATCAGTTATCAAACGTGAGGCTCTTCAGAAGGCAATCTACGTACAGAAGCTGCGTCAGGCTGAAGAGAACATGTAGTCGGTGCGCACTCAGTGCAAGAATATTATCAGAGAAAATTCCGTTTCGGATCAAACCGGGGCGGGATTTTTTTTTAATCAGATTCGATAGATTGCATGGAGTCTGTATCCGCAGTGGTGCGTATTCTGCGATACTGATGAGCAACCACGGAGGAAAACGAGAAAAAAGTTTTAAACATAATTCTGAAAATTATTCAGGCAAACAGGTCATCCATTGTGATAACGTTTTGAGCCACAGATGAATAGCTGTTGTTTTTTAGGCCAAATGTGCAAAGCATCGTAATCCAGACAGCATGGCGCATACCGGTTTCTTTTGTGAAAGTTTGAGCCCTGTTGAGTAGTTTCTCGTATTCGTCTTTGTCGATTTCAAAGGCTGACATGCTATATTTTGCCTCGCAAAGGTTCACAATCATGTCGGCGCGTTCAATCACAAGGTCGATTTGCGCCCCGGGTGTGTTGTCTTTGCTTCGCCATGAATAGGTCAAAGTTGAAATGCCGCTGATGCCAAGCCCCTGTTTTATCTGTTCGACATGTTCCATTGCAACACGTTCAAAACTCAAGCCGAGCCATGTGTTGATTTCCGGGGTGTTAATGTGGTGTGACCAATAATTCAGTTCCACATCTGTCTTATTGATGAAAGTCAGGTAAAATATGCAAAAAAGATCACGCAGCTGGAAAATGCTTTCGTTCCTTTTAATTTTTTTCTCTCGTACCGGAAGTTTCCTTACGATGTCGCAGCAAACCAACTCGTCCAATTTGTCGCCGAGGTGTCCGTTGTTGTTGATTTTCAGTTTGTCGGCGATTTCCTGACGAGTAAGTCCTTTTTTGCTGTCGCACAGAATTCTGATGATATTCATGTAAATTTTGGGAGATTTGTACAGAGTTGAAAGCAATCTTTCATATTCCCGGCGCATTTCGCCATTTGTCCCAAAGAACAGTCGGTCGATGTTTTGAACCAAGCTTTCGTTTGGATGCAGCAGGCTGAGGTAATAAGGCACTCCGCCGAAAACCATGTAAGTCTGTAATATCATCAGTCTGTTCCAATGAAAATCATTGGTAATCAGATAATTCTCCACTTCTTTAAGTCGGAATGGATGTATGTGCATCTCCTGTGTGATGCGGTCGTGCAGTCCTCCGTGGTCATCGATGACGTTTTTTATCATCCAACTTGTCGCGCTTCCGCAGACGATGAGGGTGATGTTGTCGTGGAGTTTTGCCCAGTTGTTCCAGAAATAGCCGATGGCTTGTGCGACATTCGAATTCTCCGCGTCGAGTGCGGGCAGCTCGTCAATAAAGATGATGCAGCGTCCGTCGTTTCCCACGCGTTTCAGCAAAGCCTTTTTAAGTGAAATGAAGGCATGCATCCAGTCTTTGGGTTCGTTATCTAATTGATAACCAAAGTCTTCCATTGCATCTTTAAATGCTATCATTTGATCTTCAAGAGACCCATCGATGACTCCGACCATGCGAAATGCCAGTCTGTCTCTGTATAGTTGGTCGATCAAGAATGTTTTTCCCACGCGGCGGCGGCCGTATATGGCGATAAATTCAGCCTTGCAGCTGTTTTCCAAATGGTTGAGCAGAGCAATTTCGTTTTCGCGTCCGATGATCTTTTCCATTTTATTAATTTTTCAGGCTGCAAATATAATCAATTTCGCCTTACAAAAACATTTTTTTGGCGAAATCGATGGTTTTTTATATCGGTTTCGCCCTAAAAGTTGACATTTTGGGCGAAATCGATGATTTTTTATGTCAATTTCGCCCGAAATGTCTGCGAAGCGATTGCTGAATGTTCGAAGTTATGTCTGCGGTCAAAAAACAGAAATTAAGAACGGGGATTTATACACAAATTAAGTTTTGTGATTTTTTTTGTATTCTGTTTTGTATTATAAGACAGAATGCAGACAAAATCGGTTTTTTCGTGAAAAAAGTGGCGGGAAATGTTTTCACAATATTTCCGCGAGTGTTAATTTTGCGGCGTTAATTCAATTTTTGGACGAAAAAAATTAATTAAAAAATTATGGACAAAAGAAATTATTGCTATTGCCACTTTGAAAAATTAACAAAATGTAATTGAAATAATCTTATCTGGTTTGTTATGTATCGAGGAACAACACTTTTCAAATGCACCGAGTGCAAGCATCATTTCAAGGCTGATGATATGGAGTATAACTGTATGGTTTATTCCGTGCCACAGACATGTCCTGAATGTGGAAGTATCAGGACTTTGCCAGTTCACCAGATTTTATGGAAGCCGATATACCGTAAGATTTGGGAAGACATGGAGAACAGCAAATAACTATTAACCCGTTGGCGGAATTAAAAAGAACAGAAAATCAACAAGATAAATGGATAAAAAGTTGACCTGTAGGTCTATGTTTTTGCAACGTAATTTCAAAATCATAAAGTAATGAATAACAAAAAAATGAATTTGAGCCAAGCTGTAGCAATTGTTCTGCTCGTACTGTTGCAGGCGATGGCCTCTGCCGCTTTTGCGCAGAAAAAGGAATCTTATACGGGCACAATGACTTTGCCGGACGATATTCCGGTGATAGTCTTGAAACATACCGGCGATTATAAGCCTGGTGAAACCAATGGTGATGCAACCTATGAATATTACTTGAACCCGCAAGGTGACCGTGTGAAGGATGGAAAATTTGATTTCACTTGTGTGGGATACACAGGCGGAATTTATAAATATATCATCGAAGGTGATTATAAGGACGGAAAAAAGAACGGCTTTTGGACTTTTACCAATGGCGGTGGCATAATGTTGAATAATAAAGGACAATTAGTTGAAAATCCTGCGTATAACACCAAATATGCTATATTCAAATATGTGGATGATGTCAGAACTGGCGATTTTTTGTGTGCTGTCTGCTGTGATGAATGTTATGTGGATATTGCTGGTCAAGTGGAAAATGACCACATGGTCGGTAAATCGGTGTTTAATTTCAGGAGTTATTACAGACCGGAAAATGTTTTTCTGATTCTTGAAGCCTATTTTGACAAGGATGGCAATCCCGAAAAGGAATGGACATTTGAATCGACAACGGGAAAGCGGATGAAGCATTACCTGAAATATGAAAATGGAAATTTGGTAAAGGTGGAGCAATATGATGAATCAACGGGGCAAAAAAAGGTTTTGGTTGATGCCAAGGCTGATGCATCACAAAATGAATATCTGACGGATTTCTCGTTGGACGATTATGTCTTGGAACAAGTTGATGGCATCGATTTCTATTTGTCGAAAAATGAGGTTCCATATAAAAAGGAAAAAAAGACCGTCGAATATCGTTTAACCTGCAAAGACTTTAATGATAGCTATTTGAGAAGGATTGTCAAAGTGTTCAAGAATTTGAGTTTCAATGTGATTGACAAGGAATGTGAAGTTCTTGTTCCTTCAGAAAAGGAATATTTGGGATGTAAGGTCGATGCTGTGGCTTCTTCGGTTGTGGCTGACTATAATGCTTTGGTGTCTAAAATCGAGCCATTGCAGAAATCCGAACAAATGTATTATGTGCCTGCGGGTAAAAAACACGATTTGTTTAATGATGCGGATGTCATTGTCAGGGATTATCTTGGAATCATGGAAGACTATCTTCATTTTTACAGTTTTTCACATTTTTACAGTTT
>JAUNNU010000167.1 GCA_030537295.1 Bacteroidia bacterium | reverse complement strand
ATGCGGGTGTGTTTTATACAAAGAAAAACGCCGCCGGCGAGTCTGTGGAGCTTGATAAGTATCCGGAAGGCTCAATTCATGGAGCGTTTACTGTCAGTGAAAACAAAAAGGTGTTCTTCTCAAAGGGCAACCTGTGGTGCAATGCTGCCGAGACTCCTGTAACATGGAATTTTGAGGCAAATCAGTATGACAACCGTTGCTACAATGGCATCGAAAATGACGCAGCAGTTATAAATGGTGAACTTACAACAACTCCTACCAATACTGTTGGGGCATTGCTTTTCTATAATGCTTCTGGAAATCCTTATATGTATCCGTATGTGAATGGATCTATTTCGGAATCAGAAATTTTATTTACAAACGGACAGACAGCAGAGACTGCCGACAAACCAAATCCGACTTTCACCGTCGAAGGTGAAATAGGTGTGTACCGTGTGCTTTCAGAAAATGAGTGGGGTTATTTGATGGGACGCGAAAGTTATTCTAAATTTGGTTTTGCAAATATTAAAATTTCAGATGTAGATGTCGTAAATGGTTTGGTGATATTGCCTGATTTATATGCTGTCCCGGAAGGCTGTTCATTTACTTCAGGGAAAGAGAGCGACTGGAACACAAACCAATATACTACAGAGCAGTGGGATAAAATGGAGGATGCAGGTGCTGTCTTTTTACCCGCTGCTGGTTATAGCACATGCCACAAAGATAATCCATATTTATTGTCACAATATTCAGAAAGAGGTGATTATATGTCATGCAATGGAGCCATAGATGATGGATACAAATACATGCATTTTTGCACACAAACTCACGAACCTGAAGCGGGGACTCAGATTGCTGCTGGATTGTTATCCACAACAATACATGGGTATTGTGGAATGTCAATTCGCCTTGTTTCTGACGTGATTTCAGAATAAAATATGGTAGGCAGAAAGCATTCGGCAGTCTTGATGTAACATTATTAATCGACAAACCGATTTATATTTGAAAATGGAAATATTTAAATCTGTTATTCTTGCTTTAATGGTGCTTTTTTTGACCCAATGCAAAAAAATCAATCAGCCGGAAGTATTAGAATCTGGAAAGATGATTGATGTAGCACTTAATGTGACAAGCGATGGTTCGAAAACCGATATTACTCCAGATAGAATTGTCAAATGGAATATTGGTGATAGAATTTATGTTGTAGGCGCCAATGAAGATCCTGCCAACTGTGTCCTTGGTTATCTTACAGCTGAAAATGAAGGGACTAATGCTTATTTTACCGGGTCTATAAAAAAAACCACTATTACTCAAAAATACCATTACTATTATGTCAGCGGAAATGAATTCATTCCTGACAATAATGGTTCTTACACTTACAGAATTAGTTCGCAGAATGGTAATCTGTGTTTTGCCGACAATGGTATTGCTAAAAATCTTCATCTCATGCATGGCATTAGCAAAACTGATATTGTTGGCGGCACTACAGATCTTGGGAATGTAACTATGGAGAGTTTGATGGCTATAGCAAATATCAGATTCGACGTTTATCCTGCTGATGTTGCATTAAGCAATGAGATTACTTGTAAAGGTGCGTTCTCTTCCGCTGAACTTGATGTTAGAACTGGTTTATTTTCCGCAAAAGCAGACGGAGATATTTCTTTGACCAACGTGACAGAGAATAATAATTATTACATGGCGTTAATACCTGGAACACAAATTGTCAGGTTTGAACAGGCCAATTCAAGTGTCACATTAGATTCTAAAGAGATTTATGCTAATACATTCTATAATTCATCAGAAGCCAAGCCCGTGACATTGTGCCTCAATGGTTTGCTTAGCGGTGAATTTTCTGTCTCTGGAGATAGGAAAGTGCAATTTTCAAAAGGCAATTTGTGGTGTAAAACAGACTCCGATCCTGTCGTTTGGGATTTTGAGGCTAATCAATATGATAGCCGTTGTAATTCTATTTACCACCTTGACATAGCTGTAATAAATGGCACGGAAACAAAAACTCCATCGAAAACTGTCGGCAGTTTGAAATTTAGTGAAACAGCTGCAGTTGCATACACTCATCCATACGAGGATGACGGTGCCGCAGCTGATGATGTTTTGTTTACGAATGATCAGACAAATCCAAATCAGCCAAATTCTGGTTTTACAGTATGCGGCGTGAATAATATGTATCGTACACTAACTAATGATGAATGGCTTTATTTGATGAAACGCGAAGAATATTCTAAATTTGGTTTTGCAAGTATTAACATTTCAGGTGGACATGTTGTAAATGGTTTGGTGATATTGCCTGATTCGTATGCTATTCCGGAAGACTGTTCATTTATTTCAGGAAAAGATAACAACTGGAACACAAACCAATATACAACAGAACAATGGGGTAAAATGGAAGATGCAGGTGCTGTCTTTTTACCTGCTGCTGGTTATAGCGATTATAATCATCTTCAGTATAATGAAAGTGGGAATTATATGACATGCAATGGCTTTGAGTGGTATGAGGCCGAGGGCATTGCTTGTTATACTTATAAATACGTTCATATATGCACGCAAGATCACACATCTACTGAACCAACTCAAAATCATGGATTGCTTTTCACGACTAATGTCAGGATTTCGGGTATATCCATTCGGTTAGTTAAAGATGTTGTTAACCCGTTGGCGGAATAAAAACCTCTTGTATGTCATTGTTTTCTTGGTTTTTCACACGAAATTGACGTAGCTGCGTCCCTTTTTTGAGTTTTTTACACGAAAAAGACGTAGCTACGTCCTTTTTTTTGAGTTTTTCAGAGAAAATTGACGTAGTTACGTCTTTTTTTTGAGTTTTTTACAGAAATTGGACGATTGCGATTGTTTTTTTCACAAAATATAAACATCATAAGTATAACCCCAACAATCAACAGCCATCAAAATGTTGCGCCAGCCTTCCTCAGGTCCTTTCACCTTAATAACCTTTCAACCTTTCACCTTTATAACTTTTTTACAAACTTCACTCTCAACTCCCCACACTCCAAACTTTTTTGTTATTTTTGCAGCCTGAAAAAACATATCATCAACATGAAAGAATTCAATACCGCCGGGACATGCTTCCCGCACCGCCATTACATGGTTGACATCTCTGAACGCGTCAACATCATCAGGAAGATGGTTGGGCAGGGGCTTTATTTCTGCATCAACAGGGGCCGCCAGTACGGAAAGACCACGACCCTTCAGGCATTGAGACACAAATTGTCTGACGAATATCAAGTCATATTGACCAGTTTCGAGGGGCTCGGCGACAGCTCGTTTTCCTCTCAGATGACGTTGGCATATTCGTTTGTCAGTGCGATAGTATTCAAGATGACCTGGGACAGGAACAGGGATGAGGGACTTTACCAATATTTGACAGAAGTTCAGAAGACGTATGCAGCCGCGAGGGAGATCCCCACGGATGAATTTTCACTTGTCATATCAAGAATGTGCATCAAGTCGGAGAAGCCGGTAGTCCTTCTCATCGACGAGGTTGACCAGGCCGGCAACTACGACTCGTTCATCAAGTTTCTTGCGTTGCTGCGTAACATGTATTTGTCGCGTGAAGATGTCCCGACATTCCAGTCGGTGATATTGGCGGGTGTCTATGACATCAAGAAC
>JAUNNU010000055.1 GCA_030537295.1 Bacteroidia bacterium | reverse complement strand
ATTCCGCAAACCCCTCCGTCACGGCGTTTTGCAGTTGTTCGATTCTGCCGAGAATCTCTTCGGGCTGCTCGTATTCAACTTTCACGCGCTCAACCTCCTTGTATTTGTTAATCGAAAGGTCGTAGTCGTTGGCTCTGATGTCGTCAACAGGCACGAGGAAGCTCTGTTCCTTGCGGCTGCGCTGTTCCTCGTCTTTGAGGTTCTTGAAACGCGCAATCACATCGGGGATGTCGTTTTCAGTCACCTCGCTGCGTTTCTGGTCCAAGCTGAAACCGTCGGCCCTCATGTCGTAGAACCAAACCTTGTCGGTGCCGCCGGTGTTGGTCTTGGTGAAAATCAAAATTGCGGTCGATACGCCGCTGTATGGTTGGAACACGCCGGCTGGCATTGAGATTACAGCTTGCAGACGATGTTTCTCAACGAGTTCCTTGCGGAGTGATTTATGTCCTGTGCTGTTGCCGAACAACACGCCGTCGGGCACGATGCTCGCGCAACGCCCGCCTGTCTGAAGCATTCTCGTGAACAACGCCACAAACAGAAGCTCAGTCTTCTTGGTCTTCGTTATTGCGAGCAGCGACTTGCTCACAAACTCGTTGTCGAGGCTTCCGGAAAACGGAGGGTTGGCGAGGATGAGCGAATAGCGGTCGCTGTCGGTGTTGTCGGTCGAAAGGCTGTCCTGGTATTTGATGTCGGGGTTGTCAACGCCGTGAAGCATCAGGTTCATCGCGCCTATGCGGAGCATTGTCTGGTCGGTGTCGAAGCCGTGCAGCATCCCGTTTTTGTAGTGCTGCATGTTGTCTTTGCGCAGAAGTTCGGTCTTGTAGTGTTCGGTGATGTATTTCGCCGATTCCACAATGAAACCGGCACTTCCCATCGCCGGGTCGGCGATTACGTCTTTCAATGTCGGTTGCATCAGTTCTACCATCATCCGGATTATATGTCGTGGTGTGCGGAACTGTCCGTTGGTGCCGCTTTCCGCCATCTTGCCGAGGACGTATTCATAGACGTCGCCCATCGTGTCGCGGTCGTTCATGTCGAGAGCGTCAACGCCTTCCACAATCCTTGTCAGAGTCCTCGGATTTGGAATCAGGAACGTCGCGTTGCTCATGAAACGGCTGTACGCCGATTCCTTGCCCTCGTTCATCGTCTTGATGAAAACAAAAACGTGCTTACTTATTGTCCTGAACATCAAATCGGGGTCAAAGTTCTTGAACACACTCCAGCGAAGTGACTTATATTCAATATCCTCGTCAAAATCAGGGTTGTGCCAATTGCCATCTTTGAAAACCAAGTCTTTAGCCGTGACGCCAAGCATATTTGCGTTCGCCTCTTTCTTGATCTGAATATCGTCGAGCATTTTCATGAAGAACATGTAAGTCATCTGCTCGAGAATTGTTATCGAACTCGTGATGCCACCAGTCCAGAAGTTATCCCAAATCTTGTCAACTTTGTTTTTGATTTCGCCTGTTATCATATTAAAAATTTTAATCAATTACATAATTAAACCCATTGAGCCTGCAAAACTATGTTTCAACCATGCATCCTATCTTCCCACTTCAAAATAAATCTTATAATTTTCCGAAATTTTATCTTTGAAATAATCCCTGTACCATTGCGGCTCCAGCACCTCGACATCCGGGCCGAATGCCAAAATCATCTGGTCGAGTTCAGTGTTCCATTTCACTTTTATTGAAATGATGTGATTGTCAGCGTCAATAATTTTCTGTGATTTGTGGAGCGGCTTCGTCACAACGTATGGGAAACGTTTCTCCGAGAACTTCAGTTTTATTTCGCCAATTTCCGCAGATTCAATGAATGACACTCCAATCACGTCATCAAAGAATTTGTTGAAGTCAACATTCACATTAGGAATAAAATGCACGTTGTTATTCACCGTAACACGTCCGGTAATCCTGTCAAGCGGCAGATTCCAAATCATGCCGGCTTCAGGGTTAAACCCGAACAGGAACCAGCGTTGATTCCATTGTTTGATGAAGTAGGGGTGAATCACCAATTTCATCGGTTCGTTTTCAGTGAACGGCTTGAATGTGACGTTCAGAACTTTATGCCGCATTGTAGCATCAATGATGTCGGCCAGATATTGCAGACCTTGAATGTTTTCGTTCTGGTCAAAGCTGATAAGGCACTCATTCTTGGTGTTTAGTCCGAAACGATATTTCAAATTGGAAATCACTTCATCAACCCACTGGTAAGCCGGAATGCCACGGTATCTGCCGAGCATGTCTATGACGCTTTGCAAATCAGCGACATCCTTTTCCGAAAGTTCGTTGTTGAAAATTGAGAAGTCAGGAGTATCGTAGCGGTAGCACCAAACAATCCCTCGATATGAATCACATGTCTTGTGAGCTCTTATGGGAGCGTTAAAACCGTCGCTGTCGCGCATGAATTTGATGTCGGCCTTAATGGTGCGGTCAGTAACCTTTCCGCAGCCCATTTCGGTCATTTTCTCATTCACGCAGTCGAGCAGGTCTTCGAGAGAATAGAGTCTGTCCCAGTCTCCGAAGCATCTGTCTAACACCTTGTATCTCAATTGAGCGTTCTTATTTGTCGGCATAAAATTCTACAACATTTCAACCAACAAAAATAAAAATAAAAACGGCTTCTCTGTAAAAAAATATTAACAATTAGTGTTTTTCAGTGTAATGGGGTGTAAACTGACGCACCTCGTCATAGCATGAGCAAAAGCACTTGCCTTAAGCATCCGGCCATTGTTCACGGCATTGAAAAACGCTCACGCTTAAAATGAAAAATCGGAAAACCGGGGAAAACATAACGCTCAACAACAAAAACACACCACAACTCAATTTTTTCCAACAGTCTGTCAAAAAAATTCACTACTTTTGCAATCCTAACACATTAGGTCACATGACAATCGACGACATACGCAAAATTATCGCTCCCGATGAGCATCGCGAACTTGAACTTAAAAAGACAACTGGCGAGTTGAAAGAAGCCATGCATTCGGCTTGCGCATTTCTGAACACCGATGGCGGCTGGCTGATTTTCGGAATTGCTCCGACATCACTCAATATTGTTGGTCAGGAAGTCACCGATAACACCCAGCGTGAGATGGCCAATGCACTGAGCGGATTCGAGCCAGCTGTTAATGTCCGCGTGGAGTATGTCGATGTGCCGGAACATCCCGGCAACAAAGTCATTGCAATAAATTTCGACGGCTGGGTGTGGGGGAAAGAACCTTACACATATCACGGCTGCCCATATATCAGGGTCGAAAGCACGACAAAACAGATGCCGCGTCAGATGTTTGAGGAACGCCTGAAGGCAGCCAAGCCCCACAAGTTCGGATGGGAGAACCAGATTGCAGACGATTTCACCATCAACGACCTTGATGAGAAACACATAATGAATGCCGTTCGTCTTGGTGCCCGCGGCGGACGTATGCCAGAAAGTGCATTGTCGCTACCTGTAAATGAGATACTCATGCGTTTTTCGATGTTGCAAGACGGCAAGCCGTTGCAATCGGCTGTGGCTTTGTTTTGCAAAAATCTGCATTGCTATCCTCAATTGTTGCTCCGCATGGCAAGGTTCAGAGGAAAAGACAAGAATGAATTTATCGACAATCAACGTGTTCAAGGCAACTTCTTCGACCTGCTCGATGCTGGTATGGCATTCTGTTTCAAGCATTTGAACTTACACGGAAAGGTTGTTGGTTTGCAGCGTCAGGAGCAACTCGACATTCCTGTTGAAGCATTGCGTGAAGCCATGATTAATGCACTTTGTCACCGCTCTTATGATTCAGTATCAGGTTCGGTCAGCCTCGCAATATACGATGACCGCGTTGAGATTGAGAACCCCGGACATTTCCCTGCTGGCATCACACCGGAAAACATCAAGTCGGCTCACGACTCAAAACCATACAATCCAGTCATGGCCAGTGTCCTATACAAAACCACTTGGCTCGAAAGCTGGGGAAGCGGCGTGAAGCGCATGGTTGACGCTTGCCGCGAGCAAGGAGTGCCTGAACCGTACTACGAAATACGCCCTGGCGGAGTGGCTATTATATTCACTCTCGCCACTCAAATTGGCGAGAGTGATTTCGGTGGTAATTTCGGTAGTGATTTCGGTAGTCAACTTTCTGACAGACAGGCTGTTATCTTATCGGCAATCATCAAAGACGGCAAAGAAACTGCGAAACATCTTGCGGTAGTGCTTGGCGTTAGTCAGCGTAGTGTAGAAAACGACTTGTCGTATCTACATAAGAATGGTTTCATAGAGAAATCAACCAAAGATACAAGAAGTCCTTGGATTGTCTTGAAAAGGAAATAATCACTTTCCCATAATTTATGCCGACACCACAAAATGTCGGTGAAGCGGTGTTCCTCCCTCTTCCGCTTTGGCGGCGTTCCATGCCCGGCAAGGGCTTCGCGAGCGGCTGCAAAAAAAATCTCCACCCTGCGGGTAGTATTTTTTTTGCGCCGCCCTTGCCGGCCACCGCGCTATGGCGCTTGGAACCGCCGCCAGCACGCTCAATCGGTCGTCACCCGCGGCTTCTCCTGCGCCGCCCCCGACCCCCTTTTTTCAGGGTAAGACAGTCTCGGATAAAAAACTTCGGTGGCATTATAGTGCCGGCTGCGCCTTCTTCCTCATCTCCTCTGCGAAAGCACCGAACTCTTTCACATTCATCTCCCTGATGAAGATGAGTCCGTGCGTCGATCTGATGAGCTGACTCTCGTTTTCGTAGAAATAGTTCTTTCCGAGTATCAACTGAATGTCTTTCAGCTGTTTGACCCAGATGCTCTCTGCGAGCTCGCTGAACGCTCCGTCGAAGTCGGGACTTGGATATTCGGCTTTGACCTGCGTGAGGTAGCTCGACGCAAACGACTTTTCGATGACCGCCATGGCGTTTAATGACACCGGTATGTATGACGTGGCTTCCGTCGGGTGGAACTTGAACCATACATTACGGTATCCGATGATTTTAAGGTTCGAGAGGTCGGTCTCCTTCGCCCATTCCGTGACGGCGCCGGCGACGGCTTGCAACACCTTGAAATGTGTGTCGGGCCCGCTGCCTTCAGGGTCGATGACGACACTTATCGTCGTCGGCTTTATCTCACGTAACTGATTGAGAATCGGGAGGATGTCGCGCTCGTAATTCGGCCCCTGTGAGAACAGGTTGCCTTGGTAGAAACCGAGCCGCAGGTGATGCACGTTCTTGACCTGCGTGCCGGTGTAAGCCCATACCAACTCTTCCTCAAACTCACGAATCATTCCCTTAAGACTTTGAATCTCAATAGGGTTCTTCTCTCCGTCGTAGCTGTTTCTCAAAATCTCAATCTGCTCTTCTAAAACATTTTCAAGTTCCTTCGTGTTCTTGATGTTCCATATCCCGACCATGTCCCTGACGATACGATGGCTGAAGCCACGTCGCATCTCTTCAGCGTCTTTTCTCGCGACATTGTCAAGGTAATGATAGACATCCTTGTCATATTTGAATTTATAGCCTTTCTCGAAGAAATCAGGATAACCCAGCATCTGGATTTTGCCTTTTCTGATGAAGTCAAGGGTGAACTCGAGCGATTCCTTCAGGAAACCGTTTGTCACGGAGTTGAAGCCTGATGTCATGACGGCGAAATGCACGTTGTTGGAAATGTCGCGGGTCTGGCGGTTGTTCAACGGCATGATTCCCAGCATGATGTCGTCGTGATGCGGGCCGGTGTTGTAGATGACCTCGTTTTTGGGGGCGACGGAGCCTTTTTTCAGTTTTTCTTCAGTAACCCTGATTACTTCTTTAACCGTGCCGAGGCTGAGATTCGGAATCATGCGGCAGCGTTCATCGTTGAGAAGGTCCTCAAGTGTGAGCCTGTGCGCATATTTGTTTATCTTCTTGCATAGCCCGATGATGGCGCGTTGTGTTTTCTCAACAGTCCATTCACCTTCTTTATAATAGCGATTTATTGTGTCTTCCAATCGGCATGCCGCTCCTTCGGTGAGATAGAAACGTGCGTTTTCAAGACCTTGAAGTGCCGTTGCCGGATAAAGCGTCATCTTCGGCGATTCGAGAGCGTCCTTGACAATGAATGCGTTGGCTTCACCGGCGGCGTAAATCAAAGCGACAACGTCTTTGTTGTAAATGATTGACTCCAATCCAATCGTTATCACGAGCCTGTTCTTGGAAACTTCTATTCCGCCGAGGTCGGATGCGGCGTCGGCCTGTGTCGCATAGTTCGTTTTCGTCAGTTGGGTGTTTGAATATCTGTTGCTTCCGCTCACGTTGAACGCTACGCGCCCGTCGCTGCCAATCGGACTCATGAAGAACCCGATGCCGCCTTTCTCGTGAATCTTGTCCTCATAACGTGCGCACCAGTCGTCAATCATGAAAATGGACTGCTGCTGAATCTTTTCAAGACTGTTTTTCGGAGAACGGTAGCGCAGATCGAGGTCTATTTTATAATCCGGAAAAACCTCTTTGTATGTCATTCCTTCGTAAAGAGGAATCTCGTCGGTGTTGATTAGCAATGTTTTAGCGGGATCAAGACCGAATCCCTTGATATAAATTTCGTTTACATAATTATAGAACGAATTATGCTGACTCGGCGCGATGGGGTAGAACTCATCCATCTGAACGAATTGAAGACCAGACAGTTGCGGTTTCGTAATGGAACCAAGACCGTATTTTTTCAAAACCTCCTGAATCCTCGGAGTGTCCCAGTTGTCAAGGATTTCATGAGTGTATTGGATGAAATATTGTGGAGTTTTGCCGGTCGGAAGAGAGATGACACCATTCGGGTTTTGCGCGACCCATTCGATGAAGCGCAGCGCCATCATCAGACCCATGCGTGGGACGCTTTCTGTAATAATATAAGGTATTTTCGTGGTTGTCTCGTTGACGCCCGACTCATTGGCAAACGCCTGTTCAACGGCTGAAAAATTTATTTTCATTTTTTTATGTAACATTTTGATTTGCAAAAGTACTATTAATTGTGAAAAAAACGTAATTTTGTCGAAAAAAATTTAACGGATATTGGGGAATCATGATGGAAGGTATATACATAGGTTTGGGGTTTATTCTTGGAATGATATTGATAAAAAAGTATGGCAGAATGAAATTCATCATTGCTTTTTGTATTGCTATGTTATTGCTAATCAGTATAGATATGGATGAAAAAGATGATGTGTCATCGCTTTTGTGGTATGACGCGCCCGCTGATATTTGGGAGTCGTCGTTGCCGCTCGGTAACGGTCGCCTCGGCATGATGCCTGACGGCGGTGTCGAAAAGGAAAATATTGTATTGAATGACATCACGATGTGGTCGGGATCGGAGGCTGATTACTCGAATCCGGAGGCTCTGAAATCATTGCCGGAGATACGGAAATTGCTGATAGATGGGAAGAATTATGAAGCGCAACAGCTTATGTATGAGACGTTTACGTGCGGAAACAAAGGCTCTAATTACGGTGCCGGTGCTGATGCCACTTTCGGTTGCTATCAGACGTTGGGGAATATCGAAATCGATTATTCTTACGACAATGACGTGAAGAAAAAAAATTATCGACGCAGCTTGGATTTGAAAACCGCCACAGCATTCGCTGAATTTACAATCGGTGACATTAATTATAAAAGGGAGTATTTTGTTTCACGAAAAGATGACGTGGCGGTGATTCATCTGACTGCGGATGCGAAAAACAAAATCAGTTTCACCGCAAATCTCGGCAGGGAAAAAGATTCCTCACACATCAAATTTCTGACAGAAAATAATGCAATAGTGATGATTGGGCAGCTGAATGACGGCGTTGGTGGTGAAAACGGAGTTAAATATCTGTCAAAACTTTCTGTAAAAAACAAAGGCGGAAACGTAAAATATGCTGACAATCAGATAATTGTGACAAACGCCACTGAAGTTATGCTGATTTTCTCATCAGCGACGAATTTCAAAGATGAAGATTATGTTTCTTTTGTTGATGAGAAATTGGAAAACGCAAAGTCATTTTCATTCGAGAGACTGCATAAAAAACATGTGAAATCATATCAGAAACTTTATAATTGCGTTGAACTGAATCTTGGTGAATCGATGAAATCGTCACTGACGACGGAAGAGCAACTCGTTGATTATCAAAATGAAGAAGATCCGTCGTTTGCGGCGTTGTATTTCAATTACGGAAGATATTTGTTTATCTCGTCAACACGTGAAGGTCTGCTTCCGCCGAATCTGCAAGGACTTTGGGCGAACACAATCCAGACACCGTGGAACGGCGATTATCACTTGAATATCAATCTTCAGATGAATCACTGGATGGCTGAAGTGTGCAACTTGTCGGAACTCAACGAACCACTGATTGAATTTACAAAAGGGCTTGTGAAATCCGGTGAGCAGACGGCGAAGTCGTTTTACGGCGCGGACGGCTGGGTGACGCACTGGGGGACGAATCCGTGGCATTACACGGCTCCTGGCGAAGACCCGTCGTGGGGCTCCACGAACACCTGCGGGGCTTGGCTGTGCCAACATCTTTACAACCATTATCTTTATACGCAAGATGTTGATTATCTTAAAGAAATATATCCGGTGCTTAAAGGCTCGGCGGAATTTTTCCATTCTATAATGATTGAAGAACCGACACACAAATGGCTCGTCACCGCTCCGACATCATCGCCGGAAAACGCATTCATAGACAACGAAGGCCGCTGGACTTACGTGTGCATGGGCTCGACGATGGACGTGCAAATCGTGACAGAATTATTTCAAAACGTGATTTCCGCCAATGAAATTCTATCGGATAATGACATCTGTCTTGACGATTATGATTTCATTGAAACACTTAAATCTGACCTGCTCCGTTTCCCGCCGATGCAAATCAGCAAAGAAGGATATTTGCAGGAATGGCTTGAAGATTATAAGGAGACTGACATACATCACCGTCACGTGTCGCATCTTTTCGGATTGCATCCGGCATGTCTGATAACGCAGACAAAAACTCCCGATTTGTTTGAGGCTTGCAGGGTTACGCTGAACCGCCGCGGCGACGAAGGCACAGGCTGGTCGAGGGCGTGGAAGATAAATTTCTGGGCGCGTCTCCACGACGGCGAACGTGCTAATAAACTCATCACCTCATTGCTGACTCCGGCGGTGACAGGTGACGGAACGAAAGTGAAGGCCGGGACATATCCGAATCTGTTCTGCGCACATCCGCCGTTCCAGATTGATGGAAACTTCGGCGGGACTGCCGGTATCGCCGAGATGCTGTTGCAAAGCCACGACGGTTTCATAGAACTGCTTCCGGCAATACCGTCAAACTGGAAAACGGGATATTTCAAGGGATTTTGCGCAAGAGGAGGCGCGGTGGTCGATTGTTATTGGAAAGACGGAAAAGTGACCGAAGTGAAAGTCAGTTCCAATTGTGGCGGAAAATACAAAATCAAGAACCCAAATACAGGTGAATTGATGGAAATCACTTTGAAACCTGGGAAAAGTAAAAAAATCAAATTGAATTAATAATCGTAAAATATTTAAAAAATGAAAAAGTTATTACTTGCCGCAACAATGGTCGCAATGTTTAGCGCATGCGCTGACAAAGCCAAAATGCAGGCCAACCTCGACATCGTTCCGAAACCTAATGTCATGGAGCTTGCTGAACAATGCAATCAATTCAATATCAACACGAAAACCGTGATCGTTTCCGACAACGAAGAAAGTGATTTCAATGCTGAATATCTTCAGTCGTATTTGAAGAACATCATCAACGGCGATTTCGTTGTCTTGAAAGCCGCCGAAAAGAACTTCATCAGCCTTGAGATATGTGAAGACATAGAAGGCGATGAGGAGTACGTTTTACAAGTTGATAACAAACATATAAGTATCAAAGCGCGCACGCAGGCGGGATTGTTTTATGGCATCCAGACATTGCTGCAGATGCTTCCCGCTGAAGTGTTCGACAAATGTAACAATTTGAAAATAGACGAGTTAAGTATTCCGGCGATGAACGTCAGCGATTCCCCGCGTTTCCGTTACCGTGGAATGCATCTTGATGTGTCGCGCACGTTTTTCGATGCGGAATATATGTACAAGTTCATCAACGCCTTGTCGCATTATAAAATCAACAACATCCATTGGCATCTCGCCGATGACCAAGGGTGGCGTGTCGAGATAAAGAAATATCCTCTTCTCACTGAAATCGGGGCGTGGCGTGGCGTCGAAGAACGTCTGAAACCGGCTTACGGTTCCGGCAACGAACGCAACGGCGGTTTCTATACACAGGAAGAAATCAAATCAATTGTGAAATATGCCGCCGACCGTAACATCAATATTATTCCGGAGATTGACCTTCCGGGACACAGCAAGGCCTTTGCGGTTTGTTATCCTGAGATAATATGCGATATTCATAACGACTATTACAGCGTCCAACACGAAATCAACAACGTGTGGTGCATCGGACGTGAGAAGAACTATGCTGTTCTCGAAGACATCATCAAGGAAATGGCTGAACTTTTCCCATCGAAGATCTTCCATATCGGAGGCGATGAGGTGAATATGGGCTGTTGGAAGGAATGTCCTCACTGTCAGTCACTTATGAAAGAAAAAGGAATGACAGATGTCATTGAACTCCAAAATTATTTCGTCAGACGTCTTGAGGCGATACTTGCGAAATACGGCAAGACGATGGCTGGCTGGGACGAGATAATCGACGGCGGTGAGTTGCTTCCTGAATCCGTCGTTTATGCTTGGGCGAGCCTCGACCGCGGAATGAAATCCGTCAAAGGCGGCCATCCGACGGTGATGCTCATCGGCGAATATTTGTATTTCGACATGAAGCAGAGTGCCGATGAACGCGGACTGAAATGGGCCGGCATAACACCGCTCGAAAAGACATATAGCTTTGACCCGGTCGGGACTTTTGAGTTGAATGAAGAAGAGACAAAACTCGTGCTCGGTCCGCAAGGCGGTGCATGGGCTGAATGCTTCCAAGTGAAAGATTATGTTGATTATCAAGTGTTTCCGAAACTTCTTGCATTGTCGGAAATAGGCTGGACGAACCGCGAACTGCGTTGTTGGGACGATTTTCAGGGCCGATTGTTTAACGCTCAATACGCCCGTATGTACGCGATGAACCTGAAGTTCCGCATCGCACCGGCGGAGGTTTCTTACGAAGACGGAAAAATCGTAGCCGTAAAAGACAATGACATCCTGACAATACGTTACACCGATGACAAGACGGCTCCGACTTTGGAATCACCAATTTATAATGAGCCGATAACGACAGAGACACCCGAAAACTATCGTTTCGCCACGTTTTTCAAAGACCGTTCAAGTATAGCGAGAGGCCCGCAAAATATTGAACTTCATCATTATATGAAACCGCAAACCAAAGTCGAGTCAAATCTTCCGTTCCGTGGCGATATCAATCTTCTCGCCGATTACGACCTTGAGACATACGTCTTCACCGACCGCGAAGTCAGAGCCGGCGACTACGTAAAGTTCACTTTCGATGAACCCGTTGAATGTCATTCGATTGGAATGTGTACAGGTTATTATACACTCGCGGTATATGGCATCCTCAACGGCTATATCGAATATTCATACGATGGCGAAAGTTACATACAAGGCGAGCGTTTCGCCTACGACATGTTCGACGGATACAGAGCTTATTGCTATCCCGAAAAACCAGTCAAGTCGGTGCGCATTGTCGCCGATGGCATCTGCGAACACGAACTTACGGCAATTCAGGATTTAAGAATTGAATAAATTATTGAGATTCAACGAAGTATATTCCAGAAACTCTCTGGAAGATATACGTTTTCGACATCTGTTGCGGCTTTGAACAACGGGGCGATGTCTCTTGGTTCAAAGCCGGCAATGCCGCAGCCTATTTGTGTCACCAGGAATTTCATTTCGGGGTGCTGCTTCGCAAATTCAATGAACTTATCGACGTAGGGTTCTATGGTATCCACATCGCCCTGCATCGTCGGGATGGCGTACGACTGCCCTTGGAGACCGTCGCCGTTGCCCATGACAGCACCGAAATGTGCATGAGCCATACGAGCCGCACCGCCGCCGTGCAAACCCATCAAATTACTTCCGAAGACAAATATCTCGTTGTGATTCAACGATTTGATAAAATCAGGAGTGATTCTATTGTTGTACATATCTTTGTTATTGTGAATTTTTCTGAAAATATTATGTAAAAATTTGTGCTCCTTAAATTCAAATGAGTAGTCGGCGATGGCTGACATACATGGTTGTGGAGCTTCCATGCCGAACACCGCTCCGTTGTAGATGCCCTCTGAATAGTTTTCAATAACGTACGGGGTGATGACCTCATCCATCATTTTTTTGTAACGCTGGTTGACCGCTGCCGGAGTGATTCCGAGTTGCGCCGCAATCTCTTTCTGACTGAAACCTGCATACAACACCATGTGACCAATCTCCTGCATGATTCTGTCTTTGCTGTAATGACTTGATACTGCTTCAGATAATTGTTCCATCAGGTTCTCGTCGTGGTCGGTCGAACGCACATATTCCAAGATTTCGTCCGACGTCGTGTCTGAAATTTGTGAAAACTCTTTGTTGTACGCCTTCAGCGCGTCAAGGACAACGAAACGAAAACCGTTGGTCATCCATGTTGAAAGTCTTACGTTTTCCGGACGGTCAAGCAACGGCTTGAAATTGTGAACCATCAAATAAATGTAATATTCGTGCGCCAAAGAGTAGAAATCAAGCCCGATTTTATTCTTCAATTGATACTTGTGATTGAAAATTTCGTAGGCTTTCCGGCAATAGTAATAAAAATATTCTTTGGTTGTATGCTCGTTGTATTCGGCTAACTGTTTGATTATCAAATTATCGTCCATAATCTTTGTGTTTTAATCTTTAAAAGATTGCAAAATTATATCTTTTTTTTCTGAATTGCTTAATTAATTTTTAAAAATATCTTCTAAAAGGCTGAAAGTATCAAACAAATTGTTCAACTTTAAAAATTAGAATTATGGAAAAAGATGTTAAAAACATGGGGAAAGACAATGTAAAGAAAGTGTTTAATCTTGTCATCGTTGACGAATCGGGGTCGATGAGCATCATTCAGCGTGAGGCGTTGGCGGGCATCAACGAGACAATTGAGACCTGCCGCAAGCTTCAGGAAACTCATCAGGAGATGGAGCAGATGATGACGCTGATTACGTTCGACAGCGGACATTTCAAAGTGCATTTTGATAATGCTAATGTCAAGGAAATCAGGAAGTTAAATCCAAATGAATATCGTCCCGGCGGTGCGACTCCGCTTTACGATGCGATTGGTAAAGGTATTGCGATGCTCAACGCGCAGACTTCCGCTGACGACAACGTTCTGGTGACAATCATCACCGACGGCGAGGAAAATTGCAGCTCGGAATACAACCTTGGCATGGTGAAAAATCTTATCGAGAAGCAGAAGAAACTCGGTTGGACATTCACCCTCATCGGCACCGACAATCTCGATGTTGAAGGAATGGCCGGATCGATGGCAATCGACAATCACCTCGTTTTCGCTGAAAATGAAGTGGAGACAAAGGCGATGTTCGCCCGCGAAAGAAAGTCGAGGGCGCGTTACTGCAATTTCATCGCATGTAATGAGGCCATGCCGTCAGGAAGCTATTTCGATGAGGAGTAGCATCGCACAAGTCAGACAGGCATCACATCTTTCTGGTGTGATGCCTTTTCTTTTTAAAATGGTTGTCATTCCATTGAAAATGTTTGTACTTTTGCGAATCTTTAAATATTTCTTTAAATATGTCAGAACAATTGATTATCAGGGGAGAAACCAAGCAGGAACTGTATTCAAACCTGCTTCCGCAGATTAAATCGTTGGTGGAGGGTGAGCCGGATGCGATAGCGAACATGGCAAACATCTCCGCTTGTCTGAAAGACACTTTTCATTTCTGGTGGGTCGGTTTTTACAGAGTGGTCGGTGATGAACTCGTCCTCGGCCCGTTCCAAGGTCCGATGGCATGCACGAGAATCAGGAAGGGCAGGGGAGTGTGCGGCACAGCATGGCAGGAAAAACGGACGATAATCGTCCCGGATGTCGATAAGTTTCCGGGTCATATAGCGTGCAGCTCTTTGTCACGCTCTGAAATCGTCGTTCCGATATTCAAGGGTGACAAAGTAACTGCGGTTCTCGACATCGACAGTGAGAAACTCGGATGTTTCGATGATGTTGATGAAGTGTGGCTTGAAAAGCTCGTCGCCATTATCGGCGTTTAATTCATCTGTGCGAAATATCCAGAAACGCTGAGGATAAATATCGACATGCCTTGGATGTGGTTGCCGAAATTACCGAACACTTTCTCAAGTTTGCAGTCGGTGTTTTCGAGTGCGACGCCCATCAATGTGCTGTTTACGAACGGGACCATGTCGTCCTCCATGCTATGGAAAAGATAGATGTCTTCGCCGGTTTTTGGAGTCCATGTGCCGACGAGTTCGTTCTTTCTTGCCGCCTCAATGAATTTGGCAGTCATTGGGTCATTTTTGTCCAGAAAAGACGGTGCGAAAATCTTTGTCGCCTCGTGGTCTTTGAACAATGCTAAAAGATAAAGTGATGAATGTTTCTTTGACAAAACCCTCTTGTAATTGTCATGCATCTCGCCGATGAAAACTTCATCGAGGTTGAGGCCGAGGTCGTATGATGTGTTCATTCCGTTGACAATCATAGGCATTGCCATCGGTATCCCGGTGAAGTCGTTGGCGATGATATCATCGTATGTGGCTTCGATGCTGTGAGGGCCGGCTCCGACGAATGACTTGTTGAAATGAATTTTGTCGGAATAATTTTCTGTCACCATGCGCAGCACCGACATCGTGGCTTCGCCGCCTTGTGAGTAACCTACGTTGTAACGTTCATCGCCGACTTCGTAACCGTTGTCTTCGAGATATTGCTTCATGGCGAAATATGCGTCGATGCTTGCCGTGGCGGTCGCTTTCCAGTTCAGATAAGGATGTTCCATATCGACGGTGCTGCCGTATCCGATGTAGTCGGCCATCACCATGGCGTATCCGAACGGCACAAGGATGGACTCCGGTTCAAAAAGCATATTCGACGGGCATTCGTCATTGGAGCAAACAGTGAAATGGTTCGCGATGATGATGCCTTTGAGTTTCCTGTCGGCCGTGTTTTTGACATAAATCCTTCCGGAGAGGGTGACCGTGTTGCCGAAGGTGTCTTTCGACTGATATTTCATCACGCCGGTTGACACGCCTTCGCCCCAGTTTTCGCGTATGGCGCTGATAAGTTGAGTCGGGGTGATTATATACGGTATGTCAATCGTCCCGATGATAGAATCGATATCGGAGTCTTCAACTAATTGCTGGAAGATGTTGATCAAAGGCTCTGGTAATGAAATGTTTTTGACATCGCTGACCTCGTAAATCGGAGTTGCAGGTTCAACTGGATCGTCGTCTTTCTTGCAGCTGAATGCCACCAAAACCAGCATCACTGCGATTAATGAATGTTTGAAAATGTCGTTCATGACTTTATTAATGAGTTTAATTAGCGGCTGCAAAGATAGTAAAAAATTTATAAAGTTAGTAAAGTCTGAAAGTTTGAAAATTTTTTTTGTGAAAAACTCGCAAAGTCAACAGCAAGGCTGAAAACCTTTACGACTTGGAAATGGACGATGTGGCATAATTAATTGTCGAAATATCGTTTTTATTGCTATTTTTGCATCCTAATTTTAAAAAGATGAAAGAGAATAAAATTGACGTTGACCTGATGCTTCGCACTGCTCTTGACATAGGGCAGAACCTCTGGATTTACGGTGCTGATGTGAGAAGAGTGGAGAACGCTGTGTCGAGGATTTGCAGCAGCTATGGTGTCGCGCACATTGAGGTTTTCTGCACTGCGTCGTTGCTGCAGGTCTCGGTGAGGATGCCCGACGGGACATATCTTCAGGAGATGAGGAGACTCAAGGTGAGTGGCAACAACATGGCAAGGCTTGAGGAAATCAATGATATTTCACGTAGGATATGCAGCAAGGAGATAACCTTGGATGAGGCGGAGTCGAGGATACGCAAGGTCAAGACTATAGAACCGTACAGGCCTTTGTATTATTACATCGCGGCAGCGTTCGGTGCGGCGGCGTTCTGCATTTTCTTCGGCGGCACATGGCGCGACAGCATCGCAGCCGTCATCGCGGCCATCCCGATCACCTTGTTCGACAGGCATGTGCTTCTGCGAGGTGACATGATGGCGCGTATCATGCTTGAGGCGCTGACAGGCGGCATCTTCGTGCTTCTGGCCGTGCTTTGCGGAATCGGCGAGAACGTTGACCTGATAAGCATCGGGGTCTTGATGCTGTTGACACCCGGAATGGTGTTCGGCAATGCAATACAGGATTTCCTCAACAGCGATGTCCTTGCTGGCCTGTCCAATTTGGTGAAAGCTATTATTGTCTCGGTAATGATCGCCATCGGAATCGGCGCATCGTATATTTTGTGGGGGAGGATAGGGTGATGACAAACATTTGGTTGATTTCTGTTGCCGGCAGTGTCGGCGCCGTTTCATTCGGGCTGCTTTATCATCTCAAACCGAAGCATCTTCCGTATGCTTTGATATGCGGTTTCATCACGACATTGATAATGATGGCTGGGACAATGACATACGAACTCGGCAATCTGATATCTAATTTCGCGGCTTCGTTTTGCGGGGCGTTGCTCTGTATCTTTTTGTCGCGCCATAAAAAGGCCCCGTTCACTGTCTTCATGGTCCCGTCGTTGTTCCCGCTCGTCCCTGGAAGGGCGCTGTATTACTCGATGGTCGGCTTCATGACTCATGACAGGGAACTTTTCATCGACAATATTGTCGCATCTATTGAAATTGCTTTCGGCATAGCAATAGGTATCATGCTCGCAAATATCTTTAATGTTTTTTATCTGAAAGAAAAAAAGAGAGTGGGAGATAAGGTTAAAAATTGATTTTTGGATTCAGGTGAAAAATGTCGAGTTGCATCGCAATGTGTCTTGAATCGACATGAAAAATTTGAATAAAAAATGATGGCTGGAGCATCTCGGTGCGCCAGCCATCTTCCATTTTGATAATTAAATACCGTTAATTATTTAAAGTAACGGTTGAAGAGACCCTCGAAGCCTTTGCCGTGGCGTGCCTCGTCTTTGGCCATCTCGTGGACTGTGTCGTGGATGGCGTCGAGGTTACGTTCCTTGGCGATGCGTGCGATGCGCATCTTGTCTTCGCAGGCGCCGCATTCGGCAACCATTCTCTTCTCGAGGTTGGTCTTAGTGTCCCAGACGACGTCGCCGAGAAGCTCCGCGAATTTCGCGCAATGTTCGGCTTCTTCAAAGGCGTAACGCTTGAACGCTTCAGCAATCTCAGGATAACCTTCGCGGTCGGCCTGACGGCTCATTGCCAGATACATACCGACTTCCGTCGCTTCTCCCATGAAATGTGCGTTGAGGTCTTTGATCATGTCCTCACCGGTGCCTTTGGCGATACCGATGACGTGTTCTGTGACAAAATTCAATTTCGCACCTTCCTCCAAAACATTCCATTCAACAATCTGTTTGCACTGCGGGCATCTCTCCGGTGCCTCTTCTCCTTCGTGAACATAGCCGCAAATCGGGCATACGAATTTTTTCTTCATGATAAATTTGATTTTAATTATTTTAATTTTATGTTTGTATTTTGATGATTTTTAAAATTTCTATGGATATGGAATCGCTATGCGATTAATCTCTAATCTCTAATCT
>JAUNNU010000054.1 GCA_030537295.1 Bacteroidia bacterium | reverse complement strand
CCTACTTTTTACTTTTCAACATACATACCGTCAACATAAATACCTGAAGCGTGGACGCATTCTGGTTTGATTTCGCCAACTTTCACGAGCTTCTCGGCTTCGACGACGACATAGTCGGCGGCTGTTGCCATGAGCGGGTTGAAGTTGTTTGTTGTGCCGAGGAACACCATATTGCCGAACTCGTCAACGATGTTCGCGCGGAGGAAAGCGATGTCGGCCTTGAGAGGTTTCTCGAGGATGTAGTCTTTACCGTCAATTTTCACGATTTCCTTGCCATCCTGAATGATAGTGCCGAGACCTGTCGGTGTGAGGACCCCGCCGAGACCTGCGCCGTAGGCTCTGATGCGTTCCGCGAGTGTGCCCTGTGGGACGTATTCGACTTCAAGAGTGCCAGCGTTCTTCTGTGCCGCTGTCTCTTTGTTTGTGCCTGTATGTGACACGATGGCTTTCTTAACCTGATGATTTGCAACGAGTTTGCCGTGTGCGACCGCATCGTATGCTGTGTCGTTCGCAATGATTGTGAGGTCTTTAACGCCTTTTTCTACGATAGCGTCGATGATCTGTACCGCGCTTCCAACTCCGAGGAAGCCGCCGAACATGATAGTCATGCCGTCGTGTACTCTTTCAACGGCCTGCTCTAATGTAATCTGCTTATTCATAGCTGTTTATATTTGATTTGTTTAACTTCACTGTTTTAAAAATTTGGTTGCAAATTTACAACTTTTCTTTAAAATGACAAAGGTTTTGACCATTTTTATTTATACTAAACAAGAAAATGGTTAAATTGAGACAAAAATGGATACAAAAAATGAAACTAATCGTTTCCGTAAGATGCCTGTTCTTCCGCCGCCATCGACAACGATTCGCCTAAATTACTGTAAGTCTTTGGTTTATGGTCATTTAGAAAAATACAGTCGAGAGTGTAAACCAGACCTTTCAAGGTCGCCTCCCTCCTATCCTTTTTCAACTGGCATTCCCAAATCGTAATCCGGTGCCAGCCCATTTCAGCGAGTTTCAGCTGCACTTCGATGTCGCGCCGACGGTTTCTGTCGATTTTAGCCTTCCAGAAGTCAACGTTTGTCCGCGGCATCACAAATGATTTGCAGTCTTCATGTCCATGCCAGAAACATCCGTTTATGAAAATGCAGGTTCGATATTTTCTCAAGACAATATCAGGCTTTCCCGGCAGCCGCGGATGATTGAGTCTGTACCTGAAACCATTGTTCCATAAGTATTTACGCACAATAATCTCCGGCTTGGTATCCTTCCCGTGAATGGATGCCATGCAATGATGTCGCTGTTCTGGTGTCAACGGGTCTGGCATTAGTATTTCATTTCATCGCTGCAAAAATATTGAAAATAAGATTACGGTCTCAAGTTTTTTTATATTTTTGCAACTGATTTATATAGCCGAAACATGAATTTCAATTCTTAATAAATTTTAACAATTCTAAAAATTCGTATATGGACAATATTGACTATGAAAAAATCCGCAAGTTCGTGACAGAACACAGCATCCTCGAGCCGACTTCAATTCACGGTCCGGAACATTGGAAATATGTCGAACGAAACGGACTTCTATTAGCTAAATTGAATGGTGCTGACGAGACCGTTGTCAGGCTTTTTGCATTGTTCCACGACGCTATGCGTTTCAACGATTTCTATGACGAAGAACACGGCCCACGTGGTGCGGAACTTGCGAAAAAGACGAGAGGGAAACTTTATGAAGTGTCTGATAATCAATTTGAAATGTTATACGCTGCCTGCCATTGCCACACCACTCACAGTCGCACCGGAATCCTGACCATCGACACGTGTTTTGATGCTGACCGCCTTGACTTGCCACGTGCTGGTTATATCCCGAATCCAACGAAGATGGCCACGTTGCACGGCGCAAAAATCGCAACATTAGGCGTAAAAAACAACGTCAACCTCAATGATTACCGAAAATGGATTGACACCATCGACATAACGGAATTGTAAACTTTCATTAACAATTCCGTTTTATCATTTGCTTACAATTTCCTCGGCTCTCTTCAGAGCGAAATTGATATGAGAACAGACATTTTCAGCACCGAGTTTCTTTATTACGCCAGCCTTGTCCAAAGTCTCTCTCACATGGACGTTGACGCCTGAAAGCACCACCGTCATGCCGTTGCGTTTGCAGCCTTCGCAAAGCAATTCAAGATTGTGGATGCCGGTGCTGTCGATGAACGAAACCTTTCTCATCCTGATGATACGGACCTTGTATTCCTTTCCGACGACGGCTTTCGCAATTTCATCGAATTTGTTGGCGATTCCAAAGAAATAAGGACCGTCAATTTCATAGACTTCAACTCCTTCCGGAATGATAAGTTTCTCTTCATGAACAGCCACGTCGATGTTGTCTCCAGGATCTATTTCATTTGTAAATGAACGGATTACAGTCGCTTCGTTGGTGCGTTTCAGGAACAAGGCGATTGATGCGATAAGACCGACCTCGATGGCGACAGTAAGGTCGAAAATGACTGTCAGCAGGAACGTGACGAGCAGCACCGCAAAGTCGGCTTTCGGATTTTTAGCGAGCATCCTGAACGTGCGCCAGCCGCTCATGTTATACGAAACCATAATCAGGACCGCAGCCAAGCACGGCATCGGGATGAGACCGACAAGACGACCTAACAGCAAGAGAACCAACAACAAAACAACCGCGTGAATCAAACCTGCAACCGGTGTTTTTCCGCCGTTGTTGATGTTTGTCATCGTTCTCGCGATTGCGCCTGTGGCAGGGATGCCGCCGAAAAGCGGACTGGCGATATTCGCAATTCCCTGTGCTATGAGTTCAGTATTTGAATTGTGTTTGTCACCGATGACACCGTCAGCAACCATTGCCGAAAGCAACGACTCGATAGCACCGAGCATGGCGATTGTGAACGCCGACGGGAACAAATCACGCATCAGTCCGAGCAGATTTCCGCTTTCACCGAAACTGATTTCCGGAAGTTTCGGCGCCGGAATTGAAGTCGGAAGCTCATACAAATCCCC
Organism: Bacteroidia bacterium; assembly: GCA_030537295.1. Classification (GTDB taxonomy): domain Bacteria; phylum Bacteroidota; class Bacteroidia; order Bacteroidales; family F082; genus Limimorpha. The sequence continues at coordinate 14,845 of JAUNNU010000054.1, read as the reverse complement.
GATGGTGGTGATTGTCGTCACGCCGCAGAAACTTTTGAGAACCCAAGCCACAAAAGTCATCACCATGATTGCCACAAGCGACCCCGGTATTTTTTTTGAAATCCTCGAGCTGTACCTGATAATCAACAAACTGACAATTCCAATTCCAAACGCCCACCAGTTGACGTGTGTCACGTTCTGGAAATAGCAAATCCATTTGTCGATGAAGTTTGCCGGCACTTTCTCAATTCCGAAACCGAATAAATCATTCATCTGGGTTGAGAAAATGGTCAACGCAATGCCGCCGGTGAAACCGACGACGACAGGATACGGCACGAACTTAATGACGTTTCCGAGTTTGAACACGCCTATCAATACAAGAAGCACGCCTGCCATCATCGTGGCGATCATCAGGCCGCCGAGTCCATGTTGTTGTATGATTCCGTAAATAATGACGATAAAAGCACCTGTCGGGCCGCCAATTTGAACCTTGCTGCCGCCAAGAAGCGAAATGAGGAAACCTGCTATTATTGCAGTCACGAGGCCTTCCGTCGGGCCGACACCTGATGCGATACCGAAAGCGATTGCAAGAGGCAGAGCCACAATACCAACAATAACTCCAGCCATCGCATCAGCCGAAAACTGAGCCTTGCTGTAATTTTTCAAACACGTCAATAGTTTAGGTTGAAATACCATTTCCAATCAAATTTTAATGAATAAATCTCGAAAATTTTGAAGGCGCAAAATTACACTTTTTTTGAATTGAAACAGCAAAAAAAAACATCACGGAATAAATAGATTCATCATAATGATCAGATTTAATTCCGACGACGGGTATTATATCTTCGCGCCAAGTAATTCCAACATTTCCTCTTTGGTCAGTTTGTGTGACATGTCGCTTCCGTCGAGCAGGGCATCGGCGAGCGACTTCTTCGTCTGATGAAGCCTGATGATCTTCTCTTCAATGGTGTTTTTTGAGATGAGGCGATATACTGTCACCGGACGTGTCTGCCCTATCCTGTAGGCTCGGTCGGAAGCCTGGTCTTCGACAGCAGGATTCCATCACGGGTCGAGATGGATGATGTAGTCGGCGGCGGTGAGGTTCAGGCCGAGACCGCCGGCCTTCATGCTTATCAAAAACAACGGTATGTCTTCGCTTTTCTGGAATGCCTTGACCAATCTCTCACGTTCCTTGACAGGTGTCGAGCCGTCAAGATAAAGATATTTGATGTTTTCTTCTTCCAATCGTCTGATTATCAAAGCTAAATGCGATGTAAACTGACTGAACACCAATGCACGGTGATTGTTGGTACACAACTCGTTCACAAGCTCCATGAACGTCTCTGTCTTCGATGAGGCCAGATTCAGTTTTTCGTCAATCAGTTTCACGTTGCAGGCCGCCTGACGGAGACGGGTGATTTCGGCCAAAGTCTGAATGCCGGCGTTGTCGCTCTCTTTAACTTTTTCGACCGCGATGCGACGCATGTTCTCGTAAAACGCCGCCTCTTCTTCAGTCAGATTAACGTCAAGCACAATCTCCGTCTTTTCCGGCAACTCATCAAGGACATCGTTTTTCGTGCGACGGAGCATGAAAGGCAACAGTCTGTTTTTCAATTGTTTCTGCCGTTGCTTGTCTTCATTTTTTATAATCGGCGTGATGTAATTGTCGGTGAAATGACCGAATGTGCCGAGCAGTCCGGGGTTGATGAACTGGAAGAGGTTCCATATTTCGCCGAGATGGTTCTGCAACGGTGTCCCGGTAAGGATGACCTTGAAATCGCCTTTCAGGTTCATCGCCGCCTTCGACATTTTGGTCTCCTTGTTCTTGATGGTATGCGCCTCGTCGAGGACAATCACATTCCATTGTTTTTCAGCGAGTCTCTCCGCTTCTGTTATCAAGATTCCGTATGTGACAAGCACGATGTCATGGTCAGTGGCATCAGAGATTTTGTCGCCGCGCTGCCTGTCGGCGTTATGTATCAGCAGAGGTGACAACGACGGTGCGAACCGCTCCAATTCGTTGCGCCAGTTAAGCAGCACCGAAGCCGGGCAGACGACCAATGAAGGTCCTTGGTCTGCTTTTTTGAGCATCACAGCAATAGCCTGCAGCGTCTTGCCGAGTCCCATGTCATCGGCGAGGCACGCACCTGCGCCCCATGAGTTGAGACGCATCATCCATTTGTATCCATCTTCCTGATAATCACGTAATTCAGCCTTCAGACCTTTAGGGATGTCAAACGTCTGCTTGTCGGCGTCCTTTATTTTTTTCACAATGTTTCTGTAAAATTTGTCGGTCTGCATCTCCGTGCCGTTCTCCTCGAAGCCTTCCATGGCAAACGCCTCAAAAGCAGAGAGTTTCACTTTTTTGCGCTCGATGTTCGCCATGGAAGCGAAGACATCGAGTTGTTTCTTCAGCTGTTCGCTCAACATGAGGAACGTCTTATCGTCAAGCTTGATGAAACGGTCTTTTGATTCGCGTACTTTTTCGATAAGCTCCGATATTTTCAGAATGACGTCCTCCCCTACTTTCAGTTCCCCTTCAACGTCAAGCCATTGGTTATCAGACTTTACACTTATCGACAAGTTCTTGAAATCAGCGCTTCCGGCCAATTTGAAGTCGTAGCCTTCCGGCCATTCGGTCCTTATGACATCCTGATTTTTCTGGAGAAGTTCCAGAAGCAGAAGTGAGTTGACCAAGCCTGTCGTCTCTATTGAATTTGTGTAATCCAAGTATAGGTTTTGTTGGAGCATTTTTTTGATGTCATTGAAATTCTTTTTTTCAATGTCAAGACTTCTCACAGCCTGTACCTGTTCGCCGTCAACCATTCCGAGGACAGCCGCCGCGCCTCTTCCCGGTTCGCAATAAGGCGGAGCCGTCACCAAGGGCTTCACGAAGAGTTTCAATGTCAAGCCGTCTTCAACCGGACGTAAAACACCGGTAATCAACGTGTCAGCATCAATCTTTCTGATGTTTTCATTTGTCTGCACCAAGTCGGACTGCAAGGTTATCTTGCAATTTTCGTTGATTTCGCCGAGTATCTTCGACAATTTGTCTTCCTGTTCAGAAGGGAAAACGACCTTGTCCTTCAATATTCCGAATATCTCCAACTGATTGCTGTCAAACGATATAACCTTGATGGTGCTGTAATTGTCTTCAAATTTCAAAATGACACCGTCCTCGGCCTTTGAAATGTTAATATCCGTATGTATTGCAATACCATCCTTGGTCTTTTTCGCAATGATTGAAGGCTCTGATTTTTCAACTCTCACGGGAGTGGTGATGCCGTCTTTGAGAAGCCTGAAAACCTTGTCGGAACCAATCAATTCGACGAAAGCGTTGTTGTGAAACGGCGATTCATCGTAACTGTAATAGTTGCGCAGATGTCCCAACACCTTACGGTCAACATCGTCAAGATCTTTAAAATTCCGTTTAATGTCGTATGGATCAACGTAATACGCCTTGCCCCATCTGCCCGATTTCAACCATTTCTGCTTGTAACAAAACAACTTGAAAGAGTTTGTCACGCCATAGATTATCCTCTGTCCGCTTACAGCAACGCCCGCAGGCCTTGCGTGTGAACTTTCTACTGCGGCTTCCATCTTGCGCATTATGACCTCCCATTCATGCCGTTGCGAAAGACATGTCACAATGGGTCTTAATCCTTGATTATCAATCGCTTCATCATTTTCAGATTTCATTTCCTCAAAACATCCCGACATCTCAAACCTGATAAATGCCATGTATGGGTCACGACGGATAGTGTCGAACAATGTTTCAGGAATATCTATCAAGTCAGTTTCTCCCAACTGTTTTAAAATAATGAAACTCAACAATTTGGAGCATCGGCTGATAGATTCTGAATTGACAATCGACTTGTATTCCCGAATGTGATTTCTAACGGAACCGTCCTGAATGAGGTCGGCCACTATTTTCGCAGGCAGCGATTCCGGCAGACATCTCTCGATATTTGACCTGAGTCTTTCAACTTTTTTCAGACTATTTGGATTATTAGCCTGATAAAATGCAATAGTGTAGTATGTAATTGCGAAACAATTCAATATTCCGCTTGAAATTCCCTTGAATGCCTTTGCGTAATATTTCAAAGCGGCTTCAATGTCACCGTGATACTGACGTCTGAGTGCGAGGGCGACAAGATGATTCGCCGATTTGTCATTTTCATATTCTATTGAGTCATCCAGCTTAAACGCCAACACGTTTTCAAACAGCTCCACAGCCATGCGGTATTTGTCACAAACCTCTTGTATAAGATATTGATTTTCAACAAATATCGTTTTATAAGCCGCGATACTCGGCCTGTTGTCTTCATTGAAGTAAAGACCCATAAACTTGAGATACAAGACATCGTGACTGTTTTGGGCAAGCCTGCTTAAAAAACCGAAATACCTCTCATCATAAAACATCGCCTTGACATACTCATCACATTGGGGGTTTTCAGCAAGTCTGTACAAATACGTAATTTTGCCGTTGAAATAACTGAAAATCGCATCACGAAGGTCGGACAAGCCATAAATCGAAAAATATTGCAAGTTCTCGTATCTGCTGACTTTTTTCAGCCTTTGGGCATCTTTGGAAATGTCATAAAGCCTGTCAAGCTGCGCTGACACGGGCAAAAAAAAGACATTTGTCTCGTCCCTGCCGTTGTAAATTTTCCTTTTCGACATGAGGAGATTGTTCTCAATACAATAATCGACATGCTTGTCAACTACGACCTTCTTATATGAATAGTTTATGTACCTGATGTTACTTGCGATAGAACTTTTCGACTGCGGGGTCATCATGTACGCCAAAAAATCCAAAATATCACTTACTAAGTTGTAATCCAACGAGTTGTCAATGTATTTCTCGTCATCAAAAAGTTTTGTTTCCATCTCGAAAATATTTTTGCAAACTTACGAAAAATTGATAACTCTCGCATAAGTTCGCAAAGAATTTCACGGATGGCGTGGAAATTATTTCCTGACTTTGACACTCGTTCTTGTTTTCAGTCGTCGGCCATTGATTTTTCTGCGGCGGCAGTTCTATTCCTTGCAAAATTCTTCCAAACGACTTGGCACTTTCAGGAAGCTCAGGTAAGAATGACCGCCAAATCCCGCCGAAACATTTACCAAACACAAATCGCCTTTGGCGTTACAAAACCAGCCCAAACTCGTGTTGTATTCGGAGCCTGTCCGCGCCATCACCATCAACGACAATTTGCAAAGTTGACCGACAGTGAAATCTTCGTGTTTCTGAATCCAGTCCATGCCGTAATCGTAGGCTGCCTTCAGGTCAAGATTCATCAGTTGCTCAATCATGGTGCGGCCTTTTGCGGTCGTCCCTTCATCGAAAAGCAGCTGGTTTTCCAATTCGGTGACGGTACTTCCCTCAATGGCCGTGGAATGTGTGATTAAGGAATAGAGACAAACTGATGAAATATCCTTCCTGAATCGCTGCAAAACTTGTCACTATGCAGATTAGAATTGCGGGATATTTCAATCCTACAAATTCGTATGCGATTGGCAGCAGAAACAGCAGAAGTCCCGATACTTTGTTTGCCGTAGTATGCGGCAGAACGAGTTTTTTCCAACAAACGAATCCCGAAATAATGTTGATGATTTTGATGAAGAAAATCACGATAAACCATATCAAAAGCCATGTCGGAATGTTGAAAACGGGTAGCAGACGCACGAGGCAAACTGCAACGAAAAGCAAGTCGGCAATGCTGTCCAATTTGGCTCCGAACGATGTTGCGGTTCCTGTTTTTCGGGCGATGGTGCCGTCAATCATGTCGGAAAAACCACAAAGCAGATAAATGACGCCAAACGACACTGAAAGTGGTGCTACGAACCATAACACCACCGACAGTATTATTCTTGAAAAGGTTATGATATTTGCTAAATTTTTGAAAATCATTGAGTTTTGGATATGAATGATAATGGCTTCGACAGGCTCAGCCAGCTAATTGCCAATAAACTCCGTAATCAGCTTGAACAACAACTCATAAGTCTCAAAATAGAAATGCTCGAAAGTGTCGTTGGCGGTGTGATAATACTGGAAAGCGTCGCCTTCTTCGTTTTCGTAGAAAATGCACGGAACGCCTTGCACGGCAAAAGGATAATGGTCGCTGTTGGCGGCCAAATCGCCGCGGTTGAGCGACTGGAAATAATGCCTTTTCGCGTTGATGGCTTCCATTTCGGCAAAGCCTTTCATGCCTTGTTCGCTGACTTCGCAATACTGCACGGGATTGTTGTCGCCAATCATGTCGAGATTGAAAAGATATTTGATGTTGCTCAGCGGAACAGTCGGGTGGTTGACATAATAGGTCGAGCCGCGCAGATTGGCATCTTCGCCTGAAAATGCAATAAAAATTATGTCGTATTTAGGCTTGTGCCGGGCATAATATTCCGCCAAAGTGATGATGGCGGCAGTGCCCGAAGCGTTGTCGTTGGCACCTGGGAAATAAAGGTTTCTGCCCAAATTGCCCAAATGGTCGTAATGCGCCGTGAAGACAAAACAGCTGTCGTGGCTTTCACCATTGATTTTTGCAATCACATTGCTGCTCTCGTAATTTGACAAAAACTTGTTTTCAACATTCAGCTTGATGTTTTTCGCGCCTCTGACAGCCTCGGCAGTTGTCCAGACAATAGGTTTTGCGGCAATGTTTTCGCCGTAGGCCTTGTAGAATTTCAAGCCGGTCTCCCAAGTGTAGAGCAAACCTGCATTGGGGCAAGTCGTGTCGCTTTGCAGGATGGAAAACTCCTTGCCGTGTTTGTAGGGAAACCAGAAATCGCAGACGACGAAAGCGTTTTTGTATTCTGGTTTTTGCAAATCCTTCGAAATCTTTTCAAAATCAAAATTGGCAGTGTCGATGAAATAAAGCGGAAAACTGCCTTTCACGCCGGGCGAGTATTCGCGCATCACGAAATCATCACCGGGAGTGAGTTTCTTGCCATCGACCGACATCTTCATTTTTCCCGAGAAAGTGTTGATGTTGATGGTGAAAGGTTGCAGAATAACTTCATCAACTCCAGCCTTACGGAACTGATTTTCAATGTAGTCACCAGCTTTTAGCACGCCATCTTTGGCATAGCCTCGGCCTTGGTATTTCTTCGAACTCAGTTCCTTCACAATTTCCTTGTAAAGCGGTGTGTTTTGCGCAGGCAAAAAGATACAAACCACTAATAATGCAATGATTAAGATTGATTTTTTCATTTTTTATAGTTTAGGTGGGTTTTCATTTCGGTGAATTTATAAAACCTATCGGTAAAGTCATTTGTAATATTTTTCGATTCCTCCGTAACCTTGTATGATTTTGTTTTCTTTTGTTTTCTGGATAAAATTTTCCAGTCGTTTGCGGAATTCCTCCGGTCGCTTGCGTGCTGCATCGATATAGGCAACCCTGATGCGTCGGTAAGGCTCCGAAAAGTTGCCGTAATTTTTCCATGTTTCTTCATCTTTCCTGATTTCCGCCAGAATATCCTCTGGAAAAACGAATGGTGTCTGAATCAAAGGCAGCACCGAAGGCCTGACTTTCGGATGAATCATATTGTGAGCGTCAAGCCAAATCAAACGCTCGATATTGGGACGCGAATAGCTGCTTTTCGGATTACGCGGCGTGATGTGCTGTGCCCGATGGGTTGGGTCGATGTGCTTGATGGTGCTGTCAATCCAACCAAAGCAAAGCGCTTCCTCCACCATGTCGTTGTAGGAAATGCTTTCCTCACCGGCCTCTTTCGTGGGGAAGACGAACCATACCTCTTTCTCCGTCTCAAAATGTTCGCCGAGCCATTTACGCCACTCGGCGCGGTCGTTAGTACAGAATGTGTTCATTGTTCTCCAAATGTTTTTCGTTTCAGACACAGAATCCTGACGGGCTGGTCGCTGCCGACTTCGAGGTTCGGGCAGGTGGTTGTCCGTCCCGTATCTAAAAATCCGCATTTCTCCATCACTTTGCCTGATGCAGGATTGTTTGGAAAATAATCGCCCCAAAGTTTCTTGAAGCCTTTTGTTTTAAAACAATAATCAACGATAGCTTTCATGGCTTCGGTGCAGATGCCTTGGCTCCAGTACGGCTTGGCTATCCAGTAACCTACTTCCGCCTCGTCGTCGGCAATCGGCAGATTCGAGGCCGAGGACGGCAGATAGCCCACGCAGCCGATTGGCTCGTGTGTAGCCTTCAGTTCCACAGCCCACATGCCTTCGCCGCCGAAGATGCCTTTGATGATTTCGCGGCTTTCCTCCACGTTTTTGTGCGGCGGCCAGCCGGCACGCGGCCCCACTTCAGGGTCGGAGGCGTATTTATAAAGTGCTTCTGCATCGTCTTCGTGCCACGGGCGGAGTATCAATCTTTGTGTTTCCAAAATTTTATTGCCCAGGTTCATGATTTTCTTCTTTTTGTGCTGTTTCCTTGCTCAATATCTGTTTTTCCATTCAAATGACGGGGTGATGTAGATGTAGTTGTCCTCACCTTTTTTGAGGTGAAAAATAGTGTCGAGCTTGTAGTTTCCTCCACCGCATGCCCTCCACCCCGATGTGTTGATCAGCAGTGCCACGCAGTTCCCGCGTGCCACGTCCTTCAGGGTGCCGGAGGCCCATTCCACAGTGTCACCGTCGGTTATCACGGTGTCCAGATGGTGCCTTTCGCTCCGCCATTTGCCGTTTCCGGTGGTGTCGCTCGTGAGTTCGTAGGCTTCCAGAAAATCGGAATGCATGTCGGTGTTGTCGAAACAATACCGTATTTCGTATTCGGTTCTGTCGCGGCTGCAACCCAGCAGCAACGCGAATGTCGCTATGAATAAAAGTCTCGTTTTCATATATTCTGTCCTAATTTCAGGGCTTCCTGCAAAGCCGTCGTGTTTACAATGTCCCCTTTTTCCCTTACTCCTCGTACCAGTACATGGCCCATGTCTTCCAATTTGAAGAATTTCACACAAAGCCGGTATTGGGCGATGATGCTGTCGAAAAGTTCCGGCAATGAAGCGGCACCCACCAGAAGCAATGCCGTTTTCTTTATTTTGAAGGTGTCGCGTATCGGGTTGTGCAAGCGGTCGATTACGGCTTTCATTTGGGCACTCAAACCGTAGAAATACACGGGTGAAGCCAGTACAAGCATGTCGGCCTGTTCCATTTTTCCATAAATTTTTTGCATGTCGTCATTCTGACAACAGAGGTTTCCTTCATTTCCGAAGCATACGTTGCATCCCATGCATGGATTTACCTTGTATCCGTGTACCGGAATGACTTCGACGTGGTGTTTTTTTGAAGCCCCATTTGCAAAAGCTTCCACAAGCCGGTCGGTGTTACCCCCGATCCGTGGACTTCCTGATAAGATCAATATGTTCATTGCTGGTTGTTCTGTGTTTTTCGTTTCCAACGTTTCAGCATCGGGAAATAGCCGTGCATCATTTGTTTGTACTCTTCACGTGTCATGGGTTTGGGCATGTGTTTGTTTACCTCGTCTACGAATTGCGAACAATGTTCGATCATCTCCTCCATGCTGCAGTCCTGCGTGAACTTGCCGTCCCTGTAGCAGAACTGGCAATAGTCGAAGTTGATGCTGCCGTCGGCTTCTCTGCCGCAATCTTCATCTTTGGCGAGCGGCATGCCGCAACTCTGGCAGAATTGCGGCAGCTGACCCTCTTGCAGATGCTTCTCCTTGACGGGGAAACTGGCTTCGTAAGCCGCAAAATCATCCGGCCTTTCATCGCACACGAAATAGCCCTCGGGCGTATGATATGTGCCTTCGACTCCGTTCAGGTAGCCCGGAATGAGTTCTTGTGCCAAAAAATACGGCACTTCGCTTTCGGCAGGTTCGCCGTGATAGTGAATCTTCAGACTGCTGGCAAGCACAAAGCCGGCATGTTTGTAGAAGTCGATGTTGCCTTCCATGCACAGCACGCCGACGCCCATCTCTTTGGCTTTACCGATGGAATATTGCAGAAGTTTCAATCCGTAGCCTTTCCGCTTATAATCAGGATGTATGCTGATGGGACCGAAAGTCCAGGCTTGGAAAGGCGAGCCGTCGGTTTTCACGATTTCGGCCTTGGAAAACATTACATGTCCGATGATACGTCCATCTTCCTCCATCACGAAATCAAGTTCGGGAATGAAGTCGGGGTTATTTCGATATTGGTTGAGGACAAAATGTTCCTTGCACCCGGGACAATAGACATTCCAGAATGCCTCGCGGGTGAGGTTCTCCACCTCGCGGTAATCTTCAGGTTGTTCTAAACGAATGTTCATGGTTTCAATGTTTTAGATTATTTCATTACCTCACACCACACTTTACCATGTCGGCAAAATACGGTGTAAATCTTCGTTCCTTTCACTTGCGCCACGCGCACCTCTGCGGCCTGTTCGGGAAACAGACGGATGAGCTCAATACGGTCGTAACGTTCCGACACGACAGCGGCAATATAGTCGTCCTTTGTCATCGGGCAAGTGTATTCCAAAAGGTATTCGCCATCCATCTCCGTGATGGCAGGAGTCGTGTTTCCATTTTCAATGAACACGGGTTCGATTTTGCTTCCGCAGCATTCAATTGACGGTTTGCCGTAGGTAATGCCGACATTGCCGCATTTGGAGCAATAATAGATGTTTAATTTATTCATTTCCGTTGATTCACAATATTTTAAATTTCTAATTCAAACGATTTGAAAGCACATCTCCGAAAATTCCGAAGACGTACTTTCGTTTTTTATCCGACTTTCTCCACCGGCACCTGAATGATTGTCAGCCATCTGTCGGGGTTCTCCTCGTTCCAGATGCCATCGACATAGTTGGCTCGCGGTTCGCCGGAGACCTTGTAGCCTTCCTTCTCAATCCATGCGAAAACATCGAGATAAGCCTGATAAAGTTTGTCGTAACTTCCAAAAACCTTCATGCAGACCGCCGTCGGCACTTCAGGAATCTCCTTGAATTTGATTATGTCGGTGTCATCGCCTTTCTCGGTCATCTGCTCACAATATTCAATATCAATGTTTTGCGGTTTGTAACCACCATGTTCTATTGTGTAGCAATAACTTGGTTCCGCGCATTTGCAATTAATCCTGATCATTTCCGGCATGATGACGTTGCAGATCAACTCGCCGAGTTTTTCATAACACGGAATGACCGTTCTGTGTGTCGCGATGATGATCGCCGGCAGTTTCTCAATTGTGATATTTTCCATTTTCTGTTTCTTTTTTTGAGACTTCACCAACGCTTTCAACTGCGCCTGACGTTTCCTAAGTCGTTGAAGGTCAGCCTCGCAGATGCGAATCTTTTCTTCAAGGACTTCTATCGAAGGATAATGGGTCTCTTCTTCGAAAAGCTCGCGAATCTCTTCCAAAGAGAAGCCTAACTCCTTCAGTGTCAAGATGTCTTGCATCTTCTGGAACTGACCGACCGAATAATAACGGTAGCCTGTCCATTCATCGACGATTTCAGGCTTGAACAGCCCGATTTCCTCGTAATGCCTGAGCGTCCGGACCGTCACGCGACAGAGGCGCGAAAAGTCTCCGATTTTTAATTTGTTTACATTCATAACACTGTGCACTTGTTATTCGCTGCAAAATTACACCATGACGTTACGGACGAGTCAAGAGATTTTTTAAATAATTTTTAACATTTTAATTATCAAACACTTATCACAACAGAAGTCCCGACATGAACCCATCGTGCCTGATTCCGAGCGCGTCGAGCTTCGGCGCAACCTTAGCAATCAGCTCCTCTTCGTTGCCTTGAATCGGGAAAAACGTCACCGATTCGACATCGCGTGAGAAGACGATCTCGCCGTGAAACTGCAACTCGTAATTCTCGAATCCGGGCATGTCATCGGCAGCGAAGGAGAGTCCGTTTGGCTTTGAGACAGAAAGACGGCCGTTCTTCAACATATCGTAAAAGAACATCAATCCGTTGAACCAACCGCCTTTATTCAAAGTCGGATCTGTCGGGAAACCCTTGATACATAATGCCTTGGGGTTGTTGACAAAAGTCGGTGACTTGAGCAGCGACTCATCGAAATTAAAGCTGCTTCCGACTGTCATCGTTGTGCGATTGATGAAATTTTCTTTTCGCAACGTGAGCATTATCGAGCCGTAATGATAAAACAGGTCGGGGTCACGTGCGAGGTCGGCGATCTTGTTTTTTCCTGTCAGAACGCCGTATTTCGGGAAATCGGAGTTCTCAAGACCGTCCGGATTGACACCGTACATGCGTCTCACCCATTCACGTCGTGTCTCAACGCCTCCGTTGCTCGCTCCGTGTCCGGTTTCAAACATGCTCTTAACTCTATCTGATTCAACGATTTTCTCAAAATCATTGGCGCGGACACACATCGAGAAATCGCTTTTTTCGACAATTTCCTTTAAAAACGATTCCACTTCCCGCACTTTGGCTGCGTCTCTGCCGTAAATCATCGAATGCAGCTGCATCCTGAAACGGTATGTCGGCTCGTAACCTTCTAAAATTTTATATTTTTCTTCTGCCATATTTTTATTTTTAATAATTCAAATAAATCATTCAACAACAAATCTCGCGGTCCTCTCCCCTATCTTAATGATATACAATCCCTTATTGAGATTTGAAACATCAACGGATTCGGTTGCGGTTCCGTTCATCACCTTCTGACCAGCGACGTTGTAGATTGAATAATCCGTTTCTTTTCCGTCAAGGTCAAAGTGAATAATGTCGTTGGTTGGATTCGGGAATAACTCAACACTTGTCGCCTCAATCTCATTGACAGCTGCATTTTTCGGAATGATATTCAATATGATACCTTCGAGTTTTGTCAGACCGTAGTAGAAATTCGGGTCCGGAATCGAATACCAGCCGTCGATTGCGCCGCCGTAGCCGAAGTTCATGTGGTATTTGCCGTCGCTTTCGCGGTAGCCGTCAACGACGACATTGTGACCCGACTGAAGGTCAGGGCTTTCGACCGCGAGGTGCGCCGGATAGCCGTCCCGCAGGTTCTGCTGTAGAAGAGCGTGCATCTCGTCAGTCGGCTCCTTGAAAAGCACGCAGTCGTCGAAGCCGAAACGCCGGAACGCCTCGTAAGCCTGCTCCACTTGGAAAGTGCCGGAACCTTGTGAAGTATAGACCTGCGTGCAAGCCGTCCCGCAGGCGAAGACGATGGCGGCTTCCTGGTCTTTCGTCAATGTCTGACCAGACTGAAACGCCGCGTCAATCTCGTCAAGGATGCCGTTCAACGTTGGAAATGAAGGGAATCCGAGTTGCTCCCAGTCATCGTCGATGTCATAATTACGACCGGCATATCCGTGATGGTAATCGTCATTGTCATCGAAACGTTTGCCGTTTGTCGTTCCTAAATAATTGATAATCTGTCCCATCGCTATGGCAGGACAGCCGGCGTAACTCGCCGAGTTCGTCACCGGATCTATCGGACACATTGAGTTGTAAGGATAATCCTGCGTCCAATGTGATGTCAGAAGCCAATCATCAGCTTTTTGATTTTCAACCTGTTGACCCTCAACTGTCGGAGAGTTTTTCAAAACCTGATTCTGCGCATTTACAATCATCCCGAATGCGCAGACAAACAATAAGATCAATGTCTTTTTCATGTTTTAACCTTTCAACTTTATAACTTTCAAACCTTATAATTCTAATATCGGTTCACAAACTCCGTAATAATCTTGAAAATCTTTTCAAAACTGTCGAAACTCATGGTCTTGACAGTGTCTTTGTACGTGTGATAATACGGGAATGCATCGCCTTCCTCGAACATCATCAATATCGCTGGCACGTTTTTTTCAGTGAACGGAAAATGGTCGCTGTTGCCCGCCAGCTCGCCACGCTGAATTGAGTTAAAGAATTGGTTTTCATTATTTATTGCCTCAAAGAGACGGAAGCCTCGCTCGCCCGAAACATTTGTCTCGGCATAAAGATTGATGCCATTATCACCAATCATGTCCAAGTTGATGAGATACTTGATGTTTTCGAGCGGAAGCATCGGATTTTCAACATAATGCAACGAGCCGCGCAGACCGGCTTCCTCACCGGCGAAGGCGATGAAAACCACCGAACATTCAGGACGGTTTTTCATGTAATAACGTGCGAGGTTGAGAAGCATCGCCGTGCCGGAAGCGTTGTCGTTGGCTCCCGGATAATATTGATTCGCTCCAAGATGTCCCTGATGGTCGTAGTGCGCTGTCACTACAAAAGTGCTGTCGGGATATTTCGTTCCCGGAATCATTCCAATCACATTTCTTACCTGATAATTCTTAAAAAATTGATTATCAATGTTTATCTCAATCTGTTTGGCATCATTTCCGAACTCCGAGTTGACCCAGATGATCACCGTCGGGGCGAGGAAATCGCTGTAAGCCTTGTAGAATTTCAGCGGCGTACTCCAGCGGCAGATGATGCCTTTCTGACGGCCTCGCGTGAAACCGTTGAGGTCGCGGTAATGAGTGCGGTAAAAGTTCCAGTCGATGACGATGAACTTCTCGTCGTAAAGTCCGGCATTGATGTCTGACATAAGATTCTTCCCGTCAAAGTTCACAGTATCAACGTAATAGATGTCGTAAACGCCATGACATCCCGGTGAGAACTCGCGGACAACCCATTGTTCGCCGACCTTCAGCTTTTTGCCGTCAATCCTGACTTCAGCCTTACCTGGGAAAACGTTCACATCGTAGGAAAACGTCTGATAATAAGAGCCGTTCACCTTCTCGACACCGATTTTCTCAAACTCATTGGCGATGAAAGCCGCCGCTTTGTTCATTCCGTTTTTACAATAGCCGCGACCTTCCATATTCTTGGAACTCAACGTCTTAATGTCTTTTCTGTACTGTTTCAAATCCTGCGAATGCGCTGCATTCACAAGCAAAAGCAATGAGACGAAAAATAATACTTTTTTCATAATTT
>JAUNNU010000053.1 GCA_030537295.1 Bacteroidia bacterium | reverse complement strand
ACCATGAAACCATCAAAGTATCAAAGATTTAAAATTTCGTCAAAATGAAATATCTCATCGCATGTCTCGGAAATATCGGTGTTGAATATGCCAATACACGTCACAACATCGGCTTCATGGTCGCTGACCATCTTGCCAAAGACCTCGGCAATACGTTCACAACCAACAGGTTGGCGATGGTTTCCGAGATGAAGTTCAAGGGTCGGCAACTCATCGTGATAAAGCCCACGACATACATGAACCTTTCCGGGAAGGCGGTGAAATACTGGATGACGCAGGAGAAGATACCGATGGAGAACGTCCTCGTGGTCTGCGACGACCTCGCGCTGCCTGTCGGGACGCTGCGCCTGAAGAAAAAAGGCAGCGACGGCGGCCACAACGGACTGAAAAACATCATCGAGTCGTTGGGCGGCAACGAGTTCTGCCGTCTGCGCTTCGGCATCGGCAACGACTTCGCCAAAGGGAAGCAGATCGACTTCGTCATCGGCGAGTGGAAACAGTCAGAGATCGACGAAATCCAGCCGCGGCTCGACATCGCCGCCGAAATCGTAAAAAGCTTCGTCACACAAGGCCCCGACCTCACAATGAACCAGTTCAACAACAAGTAAACGAAAAAATCTTCCTGCCGCTTGACAAAAAGACTTTTTTGTTTATCTTTGCATTTTAAATCTTTCAGCATGAACGAGAAGATGTTAAAAACCATCAGGGAATTTTTCAAGACCCAGCCCATCGAAAAGGCTTGGATCTTCGGCTCTTACGCGAGAGGCGAGGAAACCCCAGAAAGCGATGTTGACATTTTGGTTGTATTTCATGAAAAAGAAAAAATATCCTTATTGGTATATTGCGGAATCAAAAATTCTTTGGAAAAACTGTTAAATAAAGAAGTTGATTTGGTCGAAAATGGCTTCTTAAAACCATTTGCAGTTGAAAGTGCGGAACGTGACAAAATTTTAATCTATGAGAGAGAAAATTAGAGACAAAGAGAGAATAGAACACATGCTTGAAGCCATTGACAATCTTTTTGAATTTACCCATGGATTGTCATACGAACAGTATAAAGAAAATAAAATGTTGAAGTTTGCCGTAATAAAAAACATAGAAATCATTGGCGAAGCTGCATACATGACGACGAAAAGTCTTCAAGAAAATCATCCTGAAATTGAATGGGCAAACGTAATCGGTATGAGGCATGTTTTAGTTCATGGATATTACAATATCGATGACCATATTTCTTGGGTTGTCATTCAAAACGACCTTGAACCTCTGAAAGAAAAACTCGAAGCGATTTTGAAAACATTGTAATTTTTTTCATTTTTTTCTTGACTTGTATGTTTTTTTTGTATTTTTGCGGTGTATTAGTTATATAATACAGTAATATGATTAACAAACAAAAACACATCAACAAAATGAAGAAATCATTGATTATCATTGCGATTGCAACAATGTCGGTTTTGGTTACAAGTTGCAGCACGGCAAAATTTTATTTCAGATATTATAATCTTGCAAGAAAAGAGCGTGTCTCCAATATGGGCGGTCAAGGTCACGGACCGTTCGATTTCGAGCTAAAAAACAGCAGAATGCTCACTGTGATTGATATGGACGGGCGCAGCGACACTGTCTTCATTGACTCCGGTTTCAATGGCACGATTGCCGAATGTCATCCGAAATCAGAACTCACGCCTGAATATTCCCGCATTAAGATGACAGGAGCACTCAAAAGGTCAAAAGTTTACATTAAGATTGACACCGTGAACGCAAAATTCCATTATCATCATCGCGACATCAAGTATGATTTCTGTCTGAATTTCGATTCTCCATGCGACATCCCCCTTGCAGAATATCCGCTGATGGGGGCGAAAATGCTTTTCGCATTCGATTTCGAACATAACAAGGTGGCAATTGATTTTTCCAATCAGAAAATCTCATATTACAGATACAACGACTCTACTTTTTGTCTTGATGGCTATAAATCAATGAGATGCAAAATTAGAAGGCGATGTATCTACGTTTATCCGGTCATAAACGGGAAGGAATGCAAATGTATTTTCGACACCGGCAACGGCAGTGCTTGTTTTATTTTGAATGAAAAAGACAACGGATTTGAGAAGCGTGAAGACGACATCGTTTATGAGGGGACAATCGGCCACACGGTAGACGGCGTGATAAACTCAGGCGAATATTATGTCAGGCGGGAGGAGACAATAAAACTCGGTGAAAATGAATTTGTTGCGCCGGCGCTTTACACCTCCGAACACAAATACAACAACGTCGGGCTGCGGTTCATCTCCCAGTTCGACTGGTTCTATGACGATAGTAATCCTGGCGTGATTTATTACAAGCCTCGCGAAGTCCAGCACTTTGATTTTCAGGAGACCGGCCCGTACAAACTTCAGGCTTCGGAAGACGGCTTGATGATTATCACGCGCATTGTCGATGAGAGGAACACATTTAAATTCGGTGACATCATCAAGTCGGTGAACGGCGAGGAGATAAACGATGACAACATCTGCCATTACGCCGAACTGCTCAACAACAGCAAGGACTGGAGCGGTTTCAGGATTGAGGTTTCAAAGTAAAATCCACTGTCATTTCCTGATTTAGATTGACAGCATTTGACAGAACGAAGAAGGCAAAATAGCTGAATCCTATTTTCCTTTTTCCTCCAATTTCCTGTTCAGCTCGTCGAGCTTTTCTTCAAGCGATTTCATCTTCTCCAAGACCTCGTCGTTGTTGTCGGACGCCATCACATCGACGAGCAGCGACGTGATGAGACCCATGCCGATTATGCCGCCGAAGAACAAAATCACACAGAAATAAAGCCTTACGAGGTTTGTCATGACTGCGGACGATGTCCCGCCGGTAATCGTGTCGGGGATTTCATACCAGCCTTCGACGGTGAAAATCCTGAACGTGTTGTAAATGGAATCGATGGGGTTGGCGAAATATTCGGGCGCGACATTCCTGAAAAGCGTGCATGTTATTATCGACACGATGAATAACAAGATGAAAAACGCTAACATGATGATGGAAGTTGTCTTCACCGCCAGCTGAATGCTCTTCACGAAAGACGAAAGATTCGGAATGAACTTCAGAATCCTGACTATCTTCAGCGCACGGAACGCCCTCAAGACAGTGATGAACCCGATGGTGTCAACGAATGTGCTTTCGTAGAAAAACTGCCCCAACGACAAAGCCGAAATCACGGTGATGACATAGTCGCGGCGATTCCATCGGTCTTTCCAATATTCCTTGAATCCCAATGAGTTAATCTTGACAGTCACCTCAATCATGAAGATGATTGTGAAAAAATTGTCCCAATAACTCAAATACTTGAAATCTGCGCCGTAACATTGCAGGAAAATGACGACACAATTCAAGATGACGACCGTCAGGATGAAGGTGTCGTTCCAGAACAATTTCGCCAAAGCATGCTTGAACTTATTCATCTTCCTTTTCCTTTCCGTCGAGTTTTTCGTTCAGCTTCTCCAGTTCATCCTTCAGACTTTTAATCTGGCGGAGAACCTCATCGTTGTTGTCGGCGGCCATCGCATCGACGAGAATCGAGGTTATGAGGCCCATTCCTATTATCCCGCCGAAGAACAAAATCAGCGAGAAATACAGCCTCACCAAAGTCATCACCAAGACAGACGACGACTCTCCCGTGATGGCGTTGGGGATTTCATACCAGCCCTCGACGGTGAAAATCCTGAACGTGTTGTACATGGAGTCGAACGGACTCGCGAAATATTCAGGTGCGATGTTTCTGAAAATCGTACACGTCACTATCGAAATGATGAAGATAATAATCAGAAAAGCGAATATTATGACCCACGACGTCCTGATCGCGAGCTTCAGACTGTTGACAACAGACGACAGATTCGGGATGAATCTCATCAGCCTAATGAGCTTCAGCACACGCAAAGTCCTGATGGCGCTTATCACCCCGATTGTCTCCGTGAACTGGTTCGGGGATATGTATTGCACCAACGAAAGCGCCGTGATTGCTGTTATGACGAAGTCCCATCTGTTCCATTTATCGCTCCAATATCCATTGAACGTCAATGATTTAATCTTGACAAAAGCCTCAAATACGAACAGAACCGTGAACAGGCTGTCAAGATGCACAAGGCGTTGGAACGATAGTTCCTGAGATGTATAATAGCATTGCAGGAAGATGACTATCCCGTTCAAAATGACAATTGTCATGATGAATGTCTCATTCAGGAACAGTCTGGATAAAAAGCGTGTAAGTTTCTTCATTTTATTATTTATGAAGCCACAAAA
This sequence comes from Bacteroidia bacterium, assembly GCA_030537295.1. GTDB lineage: Bacteria > Bacteroidota > Bacteroidia > Bacteroidales > F082 > Limimorpha. The sequence continues at coordinate 13,637 of JAUNNU010000053.1, read as the reverse complement.
ATATAAAATATTGTGTTACCTAAAGAAATTTTAGTTAATTTTGCCCAAAATAATTTTTTCAGATTTGCAGACACTAAAGACACATATTGATATTCACAGTTCTGATTATCAAGAAAATAAGAAAGTTTTCACAGACTTGATGGCGCGTTACCGTGACGCATTAGCCTCGAGTATGCAAGGCGGCGGCCCTGCTGCCATAGAGAAACACAAGAAACGCAACAAGCTTTTAGCCCGCGAGCGCATCGATTTACTCATTGACAAGAACACGCCGTTTTTGGAGCTTTCGCCGATGGCGGCGTACGACACATACAACAACGACTTCCCGTCGGCGGGCATCGTCACCGGAATAGGCATCATCGAAGGGCGCGAGGCGATCATCGTGGCCAACGACGCCACCGTGAAAGGCGGCACCTACATGCAATACACCGTGAAGAAACACCTCCGCGCGCAGGAGATCGCGATGGAGAACCATCTCCCATGCGTGTATATGGTTGACAGCGGCGGCGCGTTCCTGCCGGAGCAGGACACCGTCTTTCCCGACAAGGAGCATTTCGGACGATTCTTCTACAACCAGGCGCGCATGTCGGCGATGGGCATCCCGCAGATCGCCATCGTGATGGGCATGTGCACGGCGGGCGGAGCTTACGTGCCGGCGATGAGCGACGAGACGATAATAGTGCGCAGGCAAGGCACCATTTATCTCGGCGGGCCTCCGTTGGTGAAGGCCGCGACCGGCGAGATCGTCACGGCGGAGGAGCTCGGCGGCGCAGAGATGCACACCGCGGTGTCGGGTGTCGCCGACCACCTCGCGGAGAACGACAGCCACGCCATGCAGATATGCCGCAACATCTTCAAGACCTTGGAAAAACCGAAGAAACAGATATTGGACATGCTTCCCGTTGAGGAGCCGCTCTACGACCCCGCCGAGCTGTACGGCATCGCACCCGTTGACCTGCGCAAGATCGTGGACCCGCGCGAGGTCATAATGCGCATCGTCGATGGAAGCCGCTTCCAGGAGTTCAAGGAGAGATACGCCACGACGCTCGTCTGCGGCTTCGCACATCTGATGGGATTCCCCGTCGGGATACTCGCCAACTTCGGCGTATTATATTCAGAATCAGCACTTAAGGCGACGCATTTCATCGAGCTTTGCTGCCAGCGTAACATCCCGCTCGTGTTCTTGCAGAACATCACCGGCTTCATGGTGGGGAAGGACTACGAACGCGGCGGCATCGCGAAAGACGGTGCGAAGATGGTGCACGCGGTGAGCAACGCCAACGTGCCGAAGTTCACCGTGATCTTCGGCGGCTCGTTCGGCGCCGGCAACTACGGCATGGCCGGACGCGCCTACAGCCCGCGTCTGCTCTTCTCGTGGCCGAACGCGAAAATCTCCGTCATGGGCGGCGAACAGGCAGCCAACGTCTTAGCGACGGTGAAGGAAGACCAGTATAAATTCAAGGGAATGCCGGTGCCGGAAGACGAAATCCTAAAACTGAAGAAAGAAATCCTCGCGAAATACGACTACGAAGGCTCGGCGTTCTACAGCACCGCACGCCTCTGGGACGACGGCATCATCGACCCCGTCGATACGAGAAAAATCCTGGCGTTGGGCATCGCGGCGTCGCTCAACCAGAAGTTCCCGCCGCAACAGTTCGGAGTCTTTAGGATGTAGGAGGTTGAGATTATGGATTTTACGACATTACAGATAGGAATAGAGAAAAACGTGGCGCGCATCGCCCTGAACCGCCCGGAGGTGCGCAACGCGATGAACGCCGTCATGATAAAAGAGATGACCGAGGCCATCGGCTGGCTCGACAGCCGCGGCGACATCAGGGTCATCGAGATATGCGGCAACGGCAAGAGTTTCTGCGCCGGCGCCGACATCAACTACATGAAAGACATCGCGAAAAACGGCTATCTTCAGAACATCGAAGATGCGAAAAGGCTTTCAAAATTGTTCCAGACGATATATTTCTGCGGGACACCGGTAATCGCGCTCGTCCACGGCCACGTCATCGGCGGCGGCAACGGGATTATAGCGGCTTGCGACGTGGTGCTTGCCGAGACCGACACCGTCTTCGCCTTCAGCGAGGTGAAACTCGGCATCACGCCGGCGACAATCTCGCCTTTCGTCATCGCACGTTGCGGCGAGGCCTTCGCCCGTGACACCATGCTAAGCGGACGGAAATTCACGGCTGAAGAAGCCCTCGACAACCATCTCGTCAACTTCACCGGCTCGATGGAAGAGCTGAACCGCAAACTCGATTTCTACACCGAGCAATATCTCAACGCGTCGCCCAACGCCATCCGCGACTGCAAGCAACTCATCAGAAGCGTCTGCGGACGCAACAACCCTTACAGCGAAGTCTTCGACATGACATCTGTCGTCATCGCCAACGAACGGAGGTCGGACGACGGACAAGAAGGCATGAAGGCGTTCTTGGAAAAACGGAAGCCCGGCTGGTGCGAGTGACAACGCAGCCGTCATATTGGAAGTGCCTTACAGATAACGTTTCACGGCATCACGCCAAATCAGATAGCCTTTCCCGGTGAGGTGCAGGCCGTCGTTTGAATATTTGATGTTCATCTTTCCCTCCTCATCGGCGAAAAGCGAAAACAGGTCGATGTACGTGACACCTTCATCCTCGGCGACCTGCCTTAACAAATCGTTGGTGACGGGGATGTCTTTCCAGCGTGCTGTGTGACCGCCGAACAGGCCGTAGTGATCGTTTGTAGGCAGAACGCTCTGGATATAAATCTCCGTGCGCGGCGACTCCGCCTTGATTCTTTTCACGATCTGCCGCGTCTTCATGGCTACGGTGTCGGGATCGCCGCCCCGTCCCAAATCGTTGATGCCGATCATCAGGAAAACCTTTGCCGGCTGGCCTTTCGTGATCGTTTCCAAACGGTCGAGGACGCCGTCGCACACATCGCCGCTGATGCCGCGGTTCTTGCAATGTTTGTTCTGGAACAACTCACTCCATTCGCCGCCGTCGGTGATGCTGTTGCCCAAGAAAACGATGTCTTTTTTACTTGTCGGCAACTCGTCAAACAATGTGGCACGCTGTTCATAATACGTACTGTGCTTGCGCTGCTGCGAAAAAGCGTCTTCCGAGATGGAAACAAATGCCATGCAGCAAATCACGCTGAACATTATAAAAACATTTCGCTTCATGTTATAAAACCTTAAATTTTAAGTCGCAAAGTTAAAAAAAATTTAAATTGCAAAAAATTCTTTACAAATCAAGATGAACACCAATAGTAAATCCAGGACTCACACTATCAGTTTCATCAGTTCTTTCATCCCTTCCGAAGCACCTTTTTTTATATGTGTGATTTTTCGGTCGGTGTTGATGTGAACATCTTTCGGGTCAATGAGATAGACGTCGGCGTTATATGGGACGTAGTTCAGCAGTCCGGCGGCTGGATAAACGTTCATCGAGGTACCGATGATGACGAAGATGTCGGCTTTTTCAGTTTCATACGCGGCGTCTTCGATTCTCGGCACCGCCTCGCCGAACCACACGATGAAAGGCCGCAGCTGGCTTCCGTCGCCGGCCTTGTCGCCCATCTTCACCTCAAACTCCTCCGGCTTCAACTCCTTGATATACTTTGAGTTGTTCGGGTTGTAACTCGAACACACCTTCGTCAGCTCGCCGTGAAGGTGGATTATTTTATGACTCCCGGCCCTTTCGTGCAGGTTGTCAACATTCTGCGTCACGACGGTGACATCAAAATACTTCTCAAGCTCGGCGCAAAGCACATGCCCTTGATTAGGTTTCACGTCGAGAAGCTGTTTCCTTCTCTCGTTGTAAAAATTGATAACCAATTCCGGATCAGCCTCATAGCCTTCTATTGAGGCGACCTGCATGACGGGGTATTTCTCCCACAGCCCGTCGGAATCCCTGAAAGTGCTTATCCCGCTCTCGGCGCTGATACCGGCACCTGACAAAATCACAAGTTTCTTCATAAGTATATTTATTTCCCGCAGATTCATTTAAAATCCCCGAGTCGTTTCATTTCATTCAAAACCATCCGCAGCTCCCCGAAAGTGTAGTCTTCGCCGAGCACGTCGCGCGCCGCGCCCAACGATGCATCCTGCGTCTCGGTGAAATATTCCACAATCGTGTCATAATGTTCCTCCGTCATGAAATCCTTCGCGGAAGCGTAGCCTTTCAGGATCATCTCCGACACATGCCCCTGAATCGTTGACAGCACCATGCCGCGGCGGTCAGCGATTTCGTCAAGCGTAAGTCCTTCATCAATAAGGCCTTTCGTGACAAAAACCGTGTCTTTCAAGTCAAGTTCGATCTTCGACTCCTCGTCGTCGAACTCCATCTTGTTCATTCCCTGATGTTCAAGCACGATGTTCAGAATGTCGGAGCCGAACTTCTGGATTCTCGACGTTCCGACTTTCGACAGGGCTTTCAGTTCTTTCACCGTCGTCGGTTTTTTCTCGACGATGGCTTGCAGCGTCGTTGTCGGTATCACTCTCGACCCCGGAATCTCCAAAGCGGAAGCGACATCCTCGCGCCATTTCTCCAACGCCTTGAACAGTTTCATGTCGCTGCCGTAAAACTGCCTGCGTTTCAAAGTCGATACGGTTTTCTTTCCAAGTTCCTCTGCCTCAACGATTTTCCTGTTTTTTATCTCAAGATATTTTTTTAACTCAAAGCCGTTTTTGCATGTTTCGAGACACGATTTCGCAACCATGACGCTTCCCCGAAGCAGGTCAAGAGCTTCTTTAACCTGTTCGTTGACGGCGGCGTTGTCGGTCTGGAACGGCATTTCCATGACCGTCTCGACGGAACCGATATTTGAAAGGAAATACACACAGCCTTTCATTATGCGTTCCTGCAACTGTAAATTATTGTTAATCTGGAAGTTATCTTGAATAATCCTCGCCATCTGAACTTGGAATCTGTCGCCGACATCAACCACGTTTTTATGGAACACCTGTTCAATTTCCGGTAACTCCTTCGAGACCGACTTTTCAAAACTGCCGCGGTTTTTATAGACTATTCCGATTATTTTTCCGAGGTCGGATTCAATTTTATGAAAATCGAACAGCTCGAAAAGCATCTCCGCTTCGTACTGCATCTTGTTATGTTCAAACTGTTCCTCATTCGGCTCCATTGACGGGATGGCATCTGTAAACTGATTGATTTTCAAATCGTTGAAAAGTCCGTTTTGTGAGAGTTTCGTCTTAAGCACCAATCCGTCGAGCGATGTGCAGCGGCTCAACGCGACATAGACCTGTCCGTGTGCGAAGGCGAGGCTCGCGTCGAGGATCACGTTTTTGAACGTCAGGCCCTGGCTTTTGTGAATCGTTATCGCCCACGCTGTCTTCAGCGGAATCTGGGTGAAGCTGCCTATCTCCTTCTCCTCGATTTCTTTTGTGTCCTTGTTGATGTTATATTCAAAATTCTGCCACGTAACCGGCTCGACCTTAATGACTTCGTCGTCGCATTTCACAAAAAGCCCGTCGTCTTTGTCGTAGCTCACAACCTTCCCGATCTTGCCATTATAATAAAGGTGTTCGCGCGACGGGTCGTTTTTCACGAACATCACCTGCGCCCCGACTTTCAGTTCAAGCTCCGACTTTGTCGGGTACGCGAGTTCCGGAAACGTTCCTGTTATCTTCGCCTCGAACTTTATCATCTTGGAAGTCAAGGCGTTGAGTTTCGATTCGTTGATTTCATCGACCTGACGGTTATGTGTCATCAACGTTATGAAACCGTCTTTTTCGTCGGGTTCGAAATCGGGTTTGTAATGGCTGTTTAGAACCGCAAGGCTCTCTGCATCAAGGCAGTTGTTACGGACTTTATTCAGAATATCGATGAAATCGCCGTCCGACTGCCGGTAGATGTGTTCGAGTTCGATGCAATAATAACTTGTCTTCTGAAGCACGTGGCTGTCGAAGAAATACACCGATTTGTAATACGGTTCGAGCAGTTCCCATTCCTCCGGTTTGGCGACGGGTGCGAGCTGGTGAATGTCGCCGATCATGAGGACCTGCACGCCGCCGAACGGTTTGTTGCTGTGCCTGACGCGTCGCAGCACGGCATCGACGGCATCGAGGAGGTCGGCGCGCACCATCGAAATCTCATCGATGACGAGGAGGTCGAGCGAGCGCATGATTTTCAGTTTCACTCCCGAAATCTTCTGATATTGAGCCGATTGCGCTCTCACCTGCGCATCGTTTCTCATGGCGGCGACATCGTTCAGCGCGTCTTCCGGAAGCTGCGGGCCGAACGGCAGCTGAAAGAACGAGTGTATCGTCACGCCGCCCGCGTTGATGGCCGCCACGCCCGTCGGGGCAACGATCACGAGCCGTTTGTACGTGTCTTTCGCGAGATTGCGCAGAAACGTCGTCTTGCCCGTGCCCGCCTTCCCCGTGAGGAAAATGTTCATATTCGTGTAACGGACGAACTTATCGACCATCTCCAACTTCTGATTCTCAACTCTTTGCGTCTGCATGATTTCCCGTTTTTTCGCGGACAAAATTATACAAAATTACCGAATGCCGCCGCAACTTTTTTCATTAAAGATTTTATTAAAATTTTTTTTACAATTGTCCTTCCTCACAACAACATATTTGGCAAATAATTCAGCTGGATAAGGAAAAAAGTGGTAATTTTGCCGCCCGTAATGAAGAACGTTTTTAAATCGACGCCGTTTCTGGCGATTGTCACGTGCCTGCTGTGGGGTTCGAGTTTCGTCCCGACAAAGACAGGCCTTCAGTTTATGGACGCGCCGCTGCAATTCGCGGGCTACACCTTTATTATATCAGGTATTTTCATGATGCCCTGGGCAAAAGTCGGAAGACATTATCTCCGGCAGTTCATCGACAACTTCGGAACAATGCTTAAAGTTGCAATATTCTCAATATCAATACTTTACGGCTCGTATTACACAGGAATGAAACTCACCGACGGCTCCATCGCCTCGATGATTGTGGGTTGTCAGCCGTTTTTCGTCGCCATCCTCGCACATCTCATTCTGAAAAACGAGAGGTTCAACACGCCGAAGATCATAGGGATGACGCTTGGAATTGCCGGCATCATGGTGGTGAGCTGGCCGAATTTCAGCAACATCCAGATAACCGGTTTCACTTCCGCATTGGGAATCATCCTGATTATAATCGACTGTCTGTCAGCGGCATACGGAAACATCATCGTTTCACAAATCGACTTCACGAAAGTTGACATCAAGGTGTTGAACTCGGCGGCCTCGTTGTTGGGAGGCGTAATCTTGCTGCTTTTCGCATACCCGATTGAAGGCGTGGCCAAGCTCCCGAAGGAAACGGATTTTTACATCTCGCTCGCCGCGATGGTGTTCATAACAGTGGTGACGACAATCATCTGGATGCGACTCCTGTCAAGGAAAAACGTGAAGGTCTCGAGCCTGAACATGTGGAAGTTCATCCTGCCGTTGGTGGGCAGCTTCGAGAGCTGGATCTTCCTGAAAGGCGACAACCCCAATGCGTATTCCATTGCAGGACTGACAGTTATAACGGCGTCGCTGCTGATTTTCTTTGTTGATAAAAAAATTAATTAAATTAATCTTTGCGTATTGAAAAATGTTGTATTTTTGCCGCCTATGAATGAAACGCACATGCATTATAATAATCAATGGGTTAGTTCGCCGATTTTGACGGACAGCGTTTTGAATTTTACCCCCCCCGTTGCATAATTCGTTGTAAAGCAATAATTTATAGTTTATTCAATAATTTCGCCGCTGACCGCAAGTCAGAGGCTTGGGGCGTTTCAAAGGTTTCAGGAGTTTCAGGAAATCGTTTTTCGTGACATTAATGACATTAATCGACTTTAATGACCTTAAAATTGCAGAAATAATCAACAAAAAGTTTAATCAATAAAATAATTAAAAAAAATGGAAATCAACAAAAAGATGAGCTACGAAGCTCCAAGAATCGAAGCCGCGAGCTTCAGGACAGAAAACGGCTATGCCGTGAGCGAACCAAGTTCAAGCGTGAGCGCGAAGATCACGATGCAAGGAGGCGTTCTCTAAAATTCAAGGATTTAAAAATTCAAATTATTAAAAAGATGAAAAAATTTAGTTTAATTGTTATGGCATTGGCATTGGTGATGGGACTGTCGCAGTGCCAGAAGAGGCCGAACATGCCGGTATTGGGCGGCGAAAGACAGACAATCACGTTCACGACAGGAAACGGCGGCGGCGCCAAAGGCAACTTTGAACAGCTGAACAAAGTGCTGAACTACAAGTGGACTGAAGGCGACAAGATTTACGTTTATGCAAGCACCGACGGCACATTCGAAGAAGACCACAGCCAGTTCTGCGGCATCTTGGATTTCGTGTCATGCACACAAGAAGCTGACGGCTCCTACAAAGGTGTCTTCTCAAGCACAATCACCATGCCTTATTCAAACGGCAAGGTGATGTTCGTCCATTACGGACAAAACGTCACAGTTGATTCTGGAACAGGTGCGGCTTCAGTATCATTCGCCGAGCAGAACGGCAATCTGACCGGTGACAACTCCGTCTCATCAAAGGTGATCGCGTCATGCGTCACCGATTACAGCCTCGACGGCAACTACAACAACGAATCACTCACAGTGGAATTCGCAGTGGTGAAACTGTCGTTCGAGAAATTTACGGCAAAAGACGAAATCACCTTCACCAATATAGGCTGTACAGACATCATCGTTGACAAGTGTGGCAAGATAACCCAAAGCGGCGAAAACACAGCAAAACTCGAAAACGTGAACGACAGCTATTACACAGTGTTCGTGAAACCCGTCAATGCGGAGACAACATACAAATTCGACAGCAGCAACGAAACATCTCATATCACCACAAGCAATGTCGAAAAGGGAATATTCTACACCGACAACGCATCAGGCGAATCAATCGTGTTAGCTGTTGATCACGCATACGACGACATCGTAAACGGCGCATTCTCGGTTTCCGCCGACAAGAAGGTCTATTTCGCAAAGGGCAACCTCCAATATCAGGCATCCACAAACACCTGGCGCATAGCCGAACACCAGTACGACTGTGTCGGAGACAACAGCCTCGGCACCGTCTATGAAAACGGAGAGAAATGCTCCAATGCAAAAATCAGCGCCACATACACAGGCTGGATTGACTATTTCGGATTCGGCTCAAACGGACAGCCTCATTCAGATTCGGTTGCAGGCAAAGTGCCATGCTACAGGCCATATTGCGTGAATGGCACCGACAATTATTACAAGGTGTATAACACCTTGACCAAACATCTTTATGATGAGGACCAAACCGCAGACTGGGGCTACAACATCCCCGGCAACTGGTACACCCTGACAAAGGACAACTGGAATTATCTGATTAGCCGCAGCGGCGACAAGGCCTGCGACTTCGAATACGGCGGCAAGAAATACACCGATGTCCGCTATGTGAAGGCCGGTGTGAAATATGACGGCACCAAGTGCATTTACGGCACGCTCTTCTTCCCTGACTTATTCAAATGGACTGCAGAAATGGGCAATGTGCCTAACAATATTAATAATCCGAATACAGAATGGGAATATACCACGAAGTTCACCCCGGAGCAATTCAAAGCCCTTGAGGACGCCGGCTGCCTGTTCATGCCAGCCGCAGGCTACAGATATATAAGTGGCGGTGGACCTTCTACAAATGTGTATGCAGTGAATAGAATCGGCGACTACTGGACAAGCACGCGCGCTAGCAACGCTGAAGCATATATATTCCAATGCCTTAATGGCAGCGATGATGCTAATAGAGCTAATGGAGTACACACGAAAACACACGAGCGTTGCCACGGATTTACAGTGCGTCTCGCAACAGATGTCATAGAGTCGAATACAGATGGCACAGCAGTTGATCTACAGCAGAAACCCTGGTAATTTTTAATAAATTGGAAATCATTAATTTAAAAAAAAGAACAAGATGAAAAGAACAATAATGACAATAGTGCTTGCATGTGCCGCAATGTTCATGACACAGTGCAGGAAAGCCGATGTGCAGAAACCTGTCGGCGGTGAGACAATCGACGTCACACTCTTGGTTGACAACGGCGCGAAAACTGACATTACCGCCGACGGCAATGTCACTTGGAAACAAGGCGACATGATTCATATCGTGGGCGAAAAAACCGGTTATCTCGGATACGTGAAAGCCGAAGAAGCCGGCGACCCGGTGAAGTTCTCCGGAACAATCAACTACAGCTCGGTGAAACAGTTCCTGCACTACTATTACGTGGGCAGCAATAAGTTCACACTTGACGCTTCGGGCAACTACACGTTCAGCATCGCCGAAGAGCAGGACGGCACCCTCGCCACCATAGCCGACAAGTTCCAGCTCATGTACGGCAGAAGCGAATACGAAGTGCCTGTGGGCACCACCGACCTCGGCTCGACCGCAATGACCACAAAGAACGCCATCGCCCAATTCGCATTCAGCAGAACCGACGGCGCACCGCTTGTCGGTAAGGTCCGTCTCAAAGGCGCGTACACCTCAATGAAATTCAACGCGAAAACCGGCGACTTCGCAAGCGCTGTGAAAACCGGCAGTGATACCGAAATAGTCATTAGCAATTATACAGAAGGCAATGATTATTACATGCCTCTGATTCCGGGCGAGCAGACATTGAGCTTCTCACAGTATGTCGTTGATAAAAAGCTCGAGAAAAAAAACATAGAGGAGAACTCAATGTATTGCAATCCAACGACAGGAACGGCAATAGAAGTTGTAATGGAAACATCACCAGAAGTTCCCGCAGGCGCACTCCCGGGAAAATTCAAGATTGCAGCCGACAAGTACGTCTATTTCTCAAAGGGCAACCTGTATTATGATGCAAACGCTTCAGACCCTGACAAATGGGGCTTCGAAGAAAACCAGTGGGATTACCAGTCATATCCGGGCGGCTGGGCGTGTGTAAATGGCGTTAAAGGTGACAAAACAAGTACCGGATATGGCCTTTTCGGATTATCAACAGATGATACAGGGAATTACTATGGTGCTAATACATACACTGATATAAGCTATTTCAAGGGAAACTTTGTGGACTGGGGCGGCATTCCCACACTGCCTGGCAACGAAAATGGACAAATTTGGTACACTTTAAGTAAAAATGAGTTGAATTATCTAAACACCAATGTAACCAAGACAGATGCCTACGAAAAATTCACACTGAATGGAAAAGAAATAAGAGGTTATCTTTATCTTCCATTTACCACGCCAAGTGATGAAGTTTCAAGCATTAAAACTGCAATTAAAAACGATTTGAACAAGCTCGCCAGCTACGGAGGTGTGTTCTTCCCGCTATCAGGCAGAAGGAATGGAACGACACCAGAAGAAAAGACCCATGGCTATTTACGCTTCTCAACTCGTGGATTTTTGGGATATGGTAGTACTTTTACAGAAGGTATGTTTTGGGCTGATGATACTAACAATGGCTATGCTATTGGTGGAGAGGTCCGTCTTGTCTGCAATCCGAAAACAACCGAATAGCTATATCACGGTGAAATAGAATGAACCAAGAAGGGCTTTGGAAGTCTCGCACCGATAAAGTCCTTCTTGTTGCAATCTGATAAAGATGTTGTATGCACTATCCGCCCGTGATACTGGGCTTCGGCGGTTTTGAAAGTTTTATGAAGTTTTTGAAATATAAAAATCAAGAAAATGAAAAAGACACTATTGATGATTTCGGCTGTCGTGCTGCTGCTGGTGCTGTCGCAGTGCAGGAAGCCTGTCTTCCCCGATTACGGCGGCGGCGAGCTTAAGACCGTCACTTTCGTCACCGGCGACGGCGGCTCAAAAGGTGAATTTGTATATGATGTGACACTTGAAAAACTCAGATACAAGTGGAAAAATGATGACATGATGTATGTGTATGCGAGCGACAACGTCAGCTTTGGTGATGGGAACGGTAAATATTGCGGCTGCCTGAAAATAAAGAGCATAGACAAAGATTATACCGCCACATTCGAGGGTGAGCTGCTGATGCCATACAGCAAAGGCATGGTTCGCTTCATTCACTATGGCAGCGAAGTGACTGTTGACGGTGGAACCGGCGCGGCGTCGGTCTCGTTCGAGGAGCAGAACGGCGTGTCGTTGTCCGCAATATCATCGAATGTCATCGCCATGTATGAGACTGATTACGAGAAATCCGGCACATACGAAGGCGGCGTGCTCACCGTTCAGTTCGCCATCGCAAACTTTTCCTTCACAAATTTCACGGGGACCGACATCATGGTGAACGGCCTTCCCGCCAACGGCCTTGAGGTCACGGCTGAAGGCGAAATCAGATCGGTGAAAAACGGCTCGGTGTCAATACTGAAGAATGCCGTCAGTTCGGGAAAGACCGCAGGCGGCTACTATACGGTTTTCATCCCGGAGACGTCCGATGTGACACATTGCTTCTACGGCGACGCAGAGGAAGCAAGGCTGAAGACAAAGTTCCTTGCCGGGAAACTTTATCATAGCGCATCATCAGAACCTTTCGAAATATCCGGCACAAATATCATGCCCGCCGGTGCGGTGGGCGGCAAATTCACCGTGAACGCAGACGGCACGCAGGTCTATTTCGCAAAAGGAAATGTCCAATATCAAGCGTCTCCAGAAAAATGGCGTTTCGCCGAACATCAATACGACGTTATCGGAAAAAGTGGTAATGAAAGTATCGGTTCGGATTATACTGGCTGGATAGACTTGTTCGGCTGGGCGACATCAGGGAAAAAATACAATGAAACATTCACCCATAGCCAGCCATATACTTCCACATCTACTACAAATGATTACAAAGCATATAGCAGCTTGAGTAAGAATTTGAATAATGAAGATGGCAGCGCCGACTGGGGCGGGAATTTCGGTGATGGGTGGTTCACACCGTCAAAAAATCAATATGTATATATCGGTTTTGATGTTACAAGTAAGGCTGCTGCTCACCGTAGCGTGCGATTTGTTGATGCTACAAGTGGAAATATTCACCTGGATTTCAGATATTCAGTCGTGACAATTGATGGTAAAGACGGCGTGTTGCTGTTCCCCGATGTGTTCCAGTGGACATCTGACATGGGTGCGCTGCCAAACAAAAATTCCACCAATGCAAAGCCATATACTGTCGCGCAATTTGAATTGATGGAGAAAGCGGGTGCTGTTTTTTTACCATGTGCCGGTTACCGGAGTGGCACAGATTATAAAAGTCCGACTTTTGCTGATTACTGGACAAGTACTCGTTATAGTGATGCTAATTGTTATTTTTTCCAGTTTCTAGATACACAAACTACTGGGAGAAAAGTACAGATAAATCATGATACTTCAAGGAGTTTTGGTATGGCTGTTCGTCTTGTGAGGGAGGCTGCCGGTAACAGTTCGTCAATTAGTGCCGAGGATCTTGTGGTGAAGCCTTGGTAATGCGTGATACGCCAAACAGAAGACGTTACGAGATTATATACAGCCCCGGAGAAAAGAGACTCCGGGGTTTGTTTTTAAGTTTATAAAGTTATAAAGTTAAAAGTGGCTGGCGCACGAGGGGAACTTCCTTGTGGGTCAGGTACTTTACGAAGTTTATAAAGTTCATAAAGTAGAAAGTGGCTGGCGCACGAGGGTTTTCTCCCTTGTGCGCCAGGTACTATATAAACTAAACAAACTTT
>JAUNNU010000166.1 GCA_030537295.1 Bacteroidia bacterium | reverse complement strand
ATGAAAAGACTTTTCCTCGCAATACCGATCCAGACAGAGAACAACGGCTTCGCACCGTTGCTGAACGACCTGAAGACACGGCTCTCACACGAGAAACGCATTAACTGGTCGATACCGAAAAACATACACCTCACGCTGAAATTCATCGGCGACACCTATCCGCCCGACGAGCCGAGAATCATCGAGGCTGTCGGCAAAGTCGTTGAAAACCACAGAAGTTTCGAGATGGACTTCAACAGGACAGGCATCTTCGGCAGTCATTACGCACCGCGCGTGCTGTGGCTCGGGATGCAGCAGACACCGCAGCAGCTCCTTGATTTGGAGGAAGACATCCTCACCGCGTTCGACAGCATCGGCTTTATGCGCGACCGCCAGAACTTCGTGCCGCACATCACGTTGGGCCGCATCAAAGACCTGTGCGAAAAACAATATTTCTGGAAGGTAATCACAGCCATCGAGCAGAAATCGTACATCCACCAGGAAGTGAAAGACATCATCCTTTTCCAAAGCATATTAAGACCTGAAGGCGCGATTTATAAAGTGCTGAAAAAATGGGAGTTAAACCCCTAAGACTATAGCGGGGTCGATATTCAACTTACGGCTTATCTCCCTCGCCACCTTGAGCGTAGGCTCGGATTTGCCGGTCATGTACTCGCTGACACGGGAAGGACTCACGCCTAACATTTCGGCCAGACCTTTCTGCGTCAGCTTCATCTCCGACAGCCGGAGAATCATCACATCGATAAGTGATGGCGTGCCGACCGAAAAATGCTCATCGGAATAATCAGCGACGAGATTAGAAAGCAACTCCAATTCAATTGAATTTGGATCATTTACCGGCGTTTCATCGTTCACAAGCGGAAGAAGCTCCTCCACCCTTGAAACCGCCCATTCATACTGTTGTTCATTCTCAATCTTTGTCATAACTTATTATATATTAGTGATATCCTTGATTTTTTCATACTCTTCATGCTTCCCGATAAAACGGACGTAAACAAACTTTATCGTGAATTTTATCACAACGACCAACCTGTAAATATTCCCTTTGATGTTAAACACATAGTGCTGATTTCCAACACTGTCAACGCTGTTAAACGTCGATTTGACATCTGCAAAACACTTCCATTCAGCCTTTTTCACCATCGAAACCCATTCTTGAACCGCTGTCCTTGATTTCGGCTCTTTCTCAATGTATTCTTTCAGTTTTTGTTCGGTAAAAATCCTCATAAATTTTTATTTTTGATGATGCAAAATTACAAATTATTTTGAAATATGGAATAATATTTTGAAATTTAAATTTTCTGAAAAATTTTTATGATAATAAAATGTTGGCAGTTTCGCGCGGAATGCCGCCAGGAACACCCTGACCAATCTGGTTTACAACGTGTGCCGATATGAGAGGATACCGCGTGACAGGTTCCAACGGTCACAGCCTGTTCCTTCCGGCTGCCGGCTACTTCTATGGCACCTCGCTCAACTATGCGGGTTCCTACGGCCTCTACTGGTCGAGTTCTCTCTACTCGTCCAATCCCTACCTCGCGTACTCCATGGGCTTCTTTTCGGGCTATGTCAATCCGCAGAACTTCAGCAATCGGTGCTACGGTTACACGGTGCGGCCCGTCAGGTAGTTCTTAGAATTTAACCTGCCATGTCCGTAAGCCTGGCAGGGCAGTACCTCAATAACCGGGTACGCGGCATGCGTGCCCGGCATCTGCCCCGCAGATCAAAAAAAAACTCCACTCTTAACACTTTATAAAATTTCAAACTTTACAACTTTATGAACTTTATAAACTTTTTACTATCTTTGCAGCCTGAAAAAATAATATCGTTATGAAGTACCCAATCGGAACACAGACGTTAAGCACAATCATCGAAAATGGCATGGTCTATGTCGATAAGACCGCCCTCGTTTATCAGTTGGCGCAGAAGCACGTCTGCTTTTTATGCCGTCCCCGCAGATTCGGAAAATCGCTGTTAATATCAACGCTCGAAAGCTATTTCAAAGGAAAGAATGAGCTTTTCAAAGGCCTGGAAATGGAGAAATTGGAGAAGGACTGGACGCAATATCCGGTGTTCAGGGTGGATTTCGCACAAGGCGGATACGATGTTGAAGGCGACCTTAAAAAGGATATTGACAAACACCTTGCGCAGTGGGAGCGTCAGCTTGGGATAGAGAAGCAAATCGACAAGTCGGGTTCAAGATTTTCAGATATTCTTGCCGAAGCGCACCGTCAGACTGGCCATAAGTGCGTCGTTCTCATCGACGAGTACGACAAGCCTCTGTTAGATGTCCTTATGGAGCCGATGGAAGCCGAGAACCGTTCCGTGCTGAAGGAGTTCTACGGCACGTTCAAGGTCGCCGACGAACATCTGCGCTTCGTGCTCCTCACCGGCGTGACCAAGTTCTCGCAGGTGAGCGTGTTCAGCGGCTTCAACCAGCCGGAGGACGTCAGCATGAACAGCAAGTTCGACGCACTTTGCGGCATAACGAAAGACGAACTCGTGAACTATTTCGACGGGGAGATTGCTGCGATGGCGGAGGAACTCGGATATACCAAGGAGAAAATGTACGCCGAGCTGAAGAGACAGTACGACGGCTACCACTTCTCCGAAAAAATGCTCGATGTATTCAACCCATACAGTGTGCTGAACGCCCTGTCGGAAAAGAAGCTGAAGAACTATTGGTTCAAGTCTGGTACGCCGACATACTTGGTGAAACTGCTCGACCGCAACAAGACGAACATGCAGGAGATGTTGCGCAGAGAATACGAGTGTGACTATTTCATGGACTACAAGGCCGACACCGAAGACCCCTTGGCCATGATTTACCAGAGCGGCTACCTGACAATCAAAGGATACGAGGATTTCGGCGGCACTTATTTCTACACACTGGATTACCCGAATGTTGAGGTGAAGAAGGGCTTCGTGGCGTTGTTGGCGAACGACTACTTCAAGATGACCAATGTGCAGCAGCCACTCGCTCTGACGATAAACAAGGCGCTCATGCAAGGACGCACCGACGACCTCCGCAATGAGCTGTCTTCGTTTTTAGCCTCAATCCCGTACGACGCGAACTACCAGAAAAGGGAATGGAGCTACGAGAGCCATTATCACTACACATTTTATCTGATATTCAGGCTTTTGTCGTGCTACACGGTTCTGACGGAAAAGGAAAATTCAAGAGGAAGGGCCGACATGATCGTTGAGACAAACGACTACGTCTATATCTTCGAGTTTAAATTAAACGGCACCGCCGCCGAAGCACTGAAACAGATTGAATACAAGGGTTACGCCGAGCCTTACGCCGCGGATTCGAGAAAATTGTTTAAGATTGGAGTAGCGTTTTCGAGCGAGAAAAAGAATATCGTTGAGTGGGAGGTGGTTTAAGTTTTTAGTTTTTAGTTTGAGAGTGGAGTAGAGACGGTGCCGGCCATGCAATTCGTTAGATTTGTGTAATTCGTGGTGAAAGTTCATAAAGTTGAAAGTGGCTGGCGCACGCCCAAAGAGATTGTGTCCATTTCATCACGGTTTTCAAAATATTTCCTGCGAAGCAATAAAATTGTCTGAAAATATGACACATTAAAGATTTTATATGCACTTTTGCAAAAAATAATATTATGCCACAGGTTAGTAATTTTTACGGGATTAATGTTGAATTGGGAGAAGGCACAAAACGGCCTGCCACTCGTTAAGATAGAATCACTAAAGGGCATTTCTAAATAAAACTCTTTGATAATCAAATAAATATTTGTATATTTGCCAAAAATTTGAAGAGAAAATGGACACATACAAAAGGGCA
>JAUNNU010000165.1 GCA_030537295.1 Bacteroidia bacterium | reverse complement strand
CACAAGTTGCACGAGTTTTTTAACACAAGTTACACGAGTTTATTGTTTTCCATGTTCACTATTATTCCTAAATTCCTCAAATTCCTAAAACTCCTGTTACACCGCCCAGATGAGAAGTCCGGCGCATATTATTATTCCAGATACCACGAGGTCGATTAGGCAGAATCCCATGATGTCTTTTGCGTTGAGTTTTGCGATGGCGAGTGCCGGCAACGCCCAGAACGGCTGTATGAGGTTGGTCCATGCGTCGCCCCACGCTATCGCCATGCCGGTGAGTCCGTGGTCCACGCCGAGAGTGGCGCCGGCGGCGAACATGATAGGAGCCTGTATCGCCCAGTGACCGCCGCCTGACGGCACGAACATGTTCAAGATGGCGGCGCAAAGGAAGGTGTATAACGGATATGTCGTTGATGTTGAGATGTTTACAAACGCCTCACTTGTCACGGTGCCGAGACAGATGCCCGACTCGCCGACGCCGGTGATGATGCCCATGATGCCGGCGTAGAACGGGAACTGCAACAATATTCCGGCCGCGCCGCCCACCGACTTGGTGAATGAACGCACGTAAGCGATAGGCGTCTTGTGAAGTATGATACCTAAGAAAAGGAACAGAAGAATCACCGCGCCGAGGTCGAAGGAGCCGCCTTTGACGAACAGGCTCACGATGAGGTAGGTGAATCCTAAAACGGCGAGGATGATGCTCAACACCCTGCTGTGCTCGAGTTTCTCGGCCGGCGTACCGCCTTTTTCGGCAGGGACGACATCGTCTTCCTTGAGCAACGCCGGGTCGATGCAGATGATGCCTTCTTTCGGGTGCATCATGGAGTTCACGATGACAAGTGCCATGATGACGATGGCCACCATTATTATATTGTGCGGGTCGAGAATCGTGTTAGAAATCGGGAGTGTCTCGGTGATGACGCCGTTTGTCGCCTTGACGAGGTCGTTGAGGTCTGATGCCATCTTCAGCGGGATGGAGCCGGAGATGCCGGCGTGCCACACCACGAAGCCGCTGTATGCCGAGGCGATGAGCAGACGGTAGTCAACGCCGCGCATCTTCTTCGCGATCTCTTTTGCGAAGATGACGCCTACGATGAGGCCGAAGCCCCAGTTGAGCCAGCACGCTATGGCCGAAACGCCAGTCACCAAGGCGATAGCGCCGGCCGGGGTCTTAGGCATCGCCGCCAACCTGCTGATGCCTCTCTTGATGGCAGGAGCTGCCGCCAGCGTCGCGCCGGTGACCAAAATCAAAGCCATCTGCATCGAGAAACCAAGCAGATTCCACACACCGTTGCCCCAGTTGCTCACAACCTCGATGATGCTCTGATGACACACCGGCATCGCAATGGCAATCGCCACAAATGTCAGGATAATCGCAAAAATAAACGGTTCAGGCAGATACTTCTGCATGAAATTCACACAACCTTTGATAATCTTCTGAAACATATCTTTTTTATTTAAAGATTTAAAATTCAAATATTTAAAGATTACTATCAACCTTTGTCAGACGGACTTCCATCCATCTCTACAACTATTCCACCTCAAGCTCCTAATCACCTCAATCACCTAACTACCTCAAACTCCTAACCACCTTTATCACCTCTGTCACGCCGTCGCCGTTGGTGATCTTCAGAAAATAAACACCTTGCCGGAGATTTTCAACAGAGATGACATATTCCTCAACACCTTCGGAAACCGAAATCTCATCTGAATAGACGAGTTGGCCTAATGAATTGAAAATGACGATATTAGCTTTTCCAAAATCATTCTGATAAAAACGTATGTTTATCTTTTCCTTTGCTGGATTAGGATAGATGTCGAAACGCAGGGTATTGTTACTTATTTCGTTGACATCCAAATCTTTAGAGAAGACGAGTTTCATTGTGACAGGTAGATGGTCGGAGTTGTTGAACAGTGCGTTGGCCACGGCCATGGAGACGTCGGTGTTCGTCGGCGAGTTGATGCTGCTGTTGAAATGCCGTCCGTCCTGTCCGATGGCGTGGTAGGAGCCATCGACGTACTGAATTTTGTCTTTGCCGCCGTAGATGTTCTCCGACATCAGTATGAAGTCGAAGCGGTCGTCCATGCCGCCGCCGGAACGGCATCCGTCGCCCTGCCGGTTCGTTGACTGGGTGTGATAGTCTTCGTAATGCGAGTCCTCGTTCCACGCCCCGACACCGTAAGGATAAAGCGGATCGATGAAATAAGTGTCCGGATATGTTTTTTTATTCGTAAGTAACTGATAAGCAGGCTCTTCGTTGGTATATAAGTTGAAGTCGCCCATTATCAGCACGTTGGAGTTTTTGTAAAGATTCTGAATGTTATTCATTATGTTGCGGCACATGACGCGGCGTTTCTCTTCTTCGTCAGCACCGTAACCGGCCTTCAGATGCGCGACGATGCATGTCAGGTTTGTGGTGTCACCTTGTGCGAGAGCGTCGTTTTTGAGATAAAAACTAAAGATGTCAACGTCGCGTATGTAGCTCTGCGCCACGTGATGTCTTTTCAGGACGAGTTTTTCGGAGTTGTAAAAGATGCAGTTGGTGAGGTAGGAATTGCTCGTATTGGCTCCGGCTTCCGTTTTCCAATAGTTTATTCCGTTGATATTCAAGTTGTTTTTCAGGAAATCATCCGGCAGGTTCGAGGCTTTTCCCACTTCACAAACCGTGAAGATGTCGGGGTAATAGGCGGTGAGGATGGTCCTGATGTATCTGTTTTTGTCATTGATATTGTTGAGGTTCTGCGGGCAGTAGTCGGTGTAGTTCCCGTAATTGAGCAGGTTGTACTGCATCACCTTGATTGTGTCGGTGACTCCGGCATTCACGCAAAACGATGCGATTACAAGCAGTATCAGTGACAGTTTTTTTTTCATGTTATCGGTTTTTCCAAAGTGTGGAGTTTTGAGAGTTGAGAGTGGAGTAACTAACAACTTCACTCTCAACACTTAAAACTATTCGATGCGTTTGAGCATGCTGATTTCGGCACTTGTGAGGAATCTCCACTGGCCGCGTGGCAGGTTGTGTTTCGTGAGACCTGCGAGCATCACTCTGTCGAGTTTCATTATCTGATAGCCGAGGCTCTCGAAGATACGGCGCACGATGTGGTTTCTGCCTGAATGGATTTCCACTCCGACTTCGCACATTGTCGGGTCATCGACAACGTAGTCGATTTTGTCAACTTTGATAGGTCCGTCTTCGAGTTCGATGCCGTTCTGTATTTTCTCGAAGTCTTCTTCAGTCAAAGACTTGTCGAGCACTACGTGATAGAGTTTTGAAACCTCGTGGCTCGGATGTGTCAATGTCTTGGCGAGGTCGCCGTCGTTGGTGAGTAGCAGCAGACCGAGGGTGTTACGGTCGAGGCGGCCCACCGGGTAGATGCGTTCTTCACATGCGCCTTCGACGAGTTCCATCACGGTGTGGCGTTCATACGGGTCGTCGGAGGTGGTGATTACGCCTTTCGGCTTGTTGAGAAGGACGTAACGGAGCTTCTCGCGGTTCAGTGTCTGGCCGCCGTACATGACTTTGTCTGTCGTCTGGACCTTCGTTCCGAGTTCCGTGACGACTTCTCCGTTCACGGTGACTGCGCCGGCGAGGATGAGGTCGTCGGCTTCACGGCGTGAGCAGATGCCTGCGTCGGCGAGGTATTTATTCAGACGGATTTCGCCTGTCGCGCTCGGACGGTCAAATTCCGGGTCTTTCTCTCTTCTGTAACCTTTACGGCCACCGCTCGGGCGTTCATCGCGGTCGAATCTGCCGCCACGACGGTCGTCTCTGCGTCCGAAACTTCTGCGTTCGCCGCGTTCATCGTCACGACGACTGAAACCTCTGCG
>JAUNNU010000164.1 GCA_030537295.1 Bacteroidia bacterium | reverse complement strand
CCACTCTCAACAAGCCACTACCAGGTGCCTTCGCCGAATGAAGAAGCAGTGCCATTGCCATCTGTGTGAACCTCTCTTACAAGGCGAACCCCAAAACCATAATATACATAAGATCCCGTATAGCCCGGATTTACGCCCTGCGCATTTTCGTTAACATAATAATCAAATTTCAAAACATAAGCATTCTTACTATCATATCTATCAGATGACCAATAATAACTACGGACATCTGAATTTGTAAAATTGTTATATTCGCTTCCTTTTCTATATCCAGGAGCAGGCAGGAAAACAGCACCGGCTTTTTCCATCTCCGCAAATTGTTTTAATGTATATTTCCCGTCATAGAAAGATCTTTCTGCATTGTAATTATTTATGTAATCGGTAGTAGTACCAGTAGGACTATAAGTAGGCATACCCCCCATCTTGTCCGCATCCCATTCAAATACATCCGGGAATATCAGCAGACCGTTCACGCCATTTATTTTTATTTTTGCGAATCTGGCGTTTTCTTTTCCAACCGTTGAACTAAAACGGTGTGTCTCTCCAGGTACTTTCCCATCTCCCTTGTGACCAAGAAGCCATATCCACTGGTCCTTTGTCAATGTGAACCAGGTGTTGCCGTCTCCGATGTTATGGCCCCAGTCGTAAAGATTACCTTTAGATGCAGATCCACCATTTAACTCTTTAGATCCTTTACCATAATAATCCGAAAAGGTTGTACTTTTTTGCCAAGGATATGATTTATCGTCATTTACGTTTCCTGTTCCCCAGCCGAACAAATCAATCCAGCTGTCGATTTCGGGACCTATCTTCGTGTTGTCAGAACCAATAATGTCATATTGATTTGGCGCGAAACGCCATGCCTTGTCAGATGCCCTGAACTGCAGATTCCCGCTTGAAAAACAGACTTTTTTACCTCCGTCGTTAGATGCTGTTGTCGTTCCCTGACTGACAGTAAACACAGCCAGACGCCTTACGGCGACAGGTACGCCAGCCGGTTCGTCAGTCCCGACAGTATAGTAATAATATACATTGTCTTTAATAGGTATATTAATGTCGCCCTCGAGGTTGTTGCCGGAGAACACAAGCGTCGTTGGAGTCTTTGCCTTCTTGTTTGTTCCAACTGCCACGACATATAAGGTGGATTTTTCTGTAACACCATTGAGTACCGTGGTGCCGTCAAATAATCTAACAATTTGGCCATGTACGTCAACGTTCAGCTTATTGAACGATTCTCCTATCATTGTGACGTTGCATTCGCCGAAAGCAGAAAGATCCATCCTCACCATCGCAAACTGCACCTCAAGTTTGCCGGAATATTCATACTTATCCGGATCGTACTGTACATCCGTGTAAGCAAGGACCTTTTGTTTAAGCCCCGCAGCCGTACCAATCTGCTGGTTGAGACTTATCTCGGCCGTTGCGCCATTATCATTTTCCGTAACTCCTCCGCCAAAGTAAAAGAAACGGAGCTTGCCCACGTTTGTCTTTGGCAAATTCTTAAGTTGCCCCAAGAACGAACCTATAGATTCACCATCATATTCCGGCAAAAGCCTCAAAGTTCCGCAGTACTTGCTGTTTTCGTCAAATGTGCCGTTTGCACTTGCATAGACATACAGTTTGTCTCCAGATTCCCACTTGAAATTCAACGCTGTAAGCGCATCTTCGATGTTAGCTTTCGAACCGTCGCCGGCATTGAAACTTATCTCTTTCGTTTCATTGCTGAAGCTGTCACTCCATGCAGAAATATTCGGCTGCCTGCATTGTGAAAGCCCGGACACCAACGCCAATGCCGAAATGATAAATCCTAATCTTTTCATTATTCTCGATTTTTTAAATTTCAAATTTTAAAGGCTGCCGCCTGAGAAATGAACTCCAAGGGTTAGACCAGAACCCTTGGAGTTTACTTTAAAGACACATCAAAACATCAGTTCCGATGCATCGACTTGTTTTATACAGGGCTATTCGGCTAATTTAACAAGACGCACCCCCATGCCATGGTATTTCCCTGAATTTTCATATTGCGGATCCACACCAACCGAAATATTACTTTGAACATAATCAAACTTTAGATCATAAGCATATTTGTTACCATACATAGTTGATGACCAATAATAACTACGGAATCCGTCTTCATAATATGTCTTACCATCTCTATATCCTGTAACCGGCAAGAAAATAGCACCGGCCTTTTCCATCTCTGCAAATTGGTCTTTTGTATAGTTACCATAGAATTTGACCTTGCCTTCTTCTTCTTTTCCTTTATAATTGTTTATATATGTACCATCAATTTCTCCGCCCATTTTATCAACATTCCACTCGAACACATCAGGGAACAGCAACAAACCCTCCACGTCATTCACCTTGATTTTTGCAAATCTGGCGTTTTCTTTTCCGGAAACAGTCGAACTCAAACGGCAATTCTCTCCAGGTATTTTACCTGATCCCTTCTTGCCCATGAGCCAGACCCATTGATCTCTTGTCAATGTGAACCAGGTGCTGCCGTCTCCGATGTTATGACCCCAGTCGTAAAGATTATCTTTAGATGGACATCCGCTGTTTAAATTTCCAGAATTATAATAATCTGCATTATTTTCACTTGTTTGCCAAGGATATGATTTATTGCCACCCTCCGTACTTACGTATCCTGTTGCCCAGCCGAACAAATCAATCCAGCCGTTGTATGTCGCTGAAATATTTTTATTGCCACTGCCAATCACATCATACTGATTTTCCGCGAAACGCCATGTCTTATCCGATGCCCTGAACTGCAGATTTCCTTTTGAGAAAATGACTTTTGTCCCGTTCTTATCAATCGAGAACATATCCTTAAATACAGATTCAACTTCAACAGGCACGCCGAGTCCCTCGTCCGTATAATAATAGTATCCGTTATCCATGATTGGCATTGCCTTTTCGCCTCTGAGGTTGTTGCCTTCGAACTTGGCTGTTATGGTTGAAGGTGTCTCTTTGTTGTTTGTTCCGATGGCTACAAAATACGAGGTGGATTCGCTTGTCACGCCATTGAGGGTTGTAGTTCCGTCAAGTGCGCTTTCGATTCTGCCGTATCTATCAACGCTTATTTTGTTGAATACGTCACCTTTCATTGTGACATTGCAATTGCCAAAGGCATGAAGGTCCATCTTCACTATCGCAAACTGCACTTCAAGAATTGCGGAAAAAGCCCTCTTACCCGCTTCGTAAGACACATCCTTACATGCAATAATCTTTTGTTTCAGCCCACCTTCAGCAACTGTACCATCTTGCTGGTTGAGATTTATTTCAGCTGTTGCGGCATCTTCATCTTCTGTCACTTCACCACCGAAATAGAAGAAACGGAGTGTGCCTTCCGATACTGGCAAATTCTTAAGCTGCCCGCTGAACGAACCGTCGCATTGACCCACACTTTCCGGTGAAAGCAACAAAGTTCCACAATATCTGCTGTTTTCATCAAATGTGCCGCTTGTGCTTGCATAGACATACAATTTGTCTCCAGATTCCCATTTATAATTCAACATTGTCAAAGCGTCTTCGATAGCAGCCTTTGAGCCGTTACCTGTCGTGAATGTAATCTCTTTTGTGGCATCATCATAACCACCGCCAAATACCGGCGCATTCGGCCTCTTCTGGCACTGCGACAGTCCCATCACCAATGCCAATGCCATAACAATTAAACTAAATTTTTTCATCTTTTTAATAATTTGAATTTTTAAATCCTTGAATTTTAGAGAACGCCTCCTTGCATCGTGATCTTCGCGCTCACGCTTGAGCTCGGATCCTCACTCACGGCGTAGCCCTGCTCGGTTCGGAATTCGGTTGTCTTCATCTCCGGCGCAT
>JAUNNU010000163.1 GCA_030537295.1 Bacteroidia bacterium | reverse complement strand
TTCCCGACGCTTTTTTTCACGAAATTCGCATGTTTTGCAACATCCTCATGGATTGATGGCGGTGACTCCTTATTATATATTATAAAATTTCGCAGAACTCTATTTTTTCCTTATTAGGTCCTTCGATGAAAAAAAGTTTTGTGCCATTTTCCCACACATTGAAATCCACCAACGACTCGTTGAGCATTTTGTAACCAGCTTTCTGAAGCCTGTCGAAAAGTTCCTCGATGTTTTTCACATCCAAGCAAATATGGTCAATAGCTCCACTCTGCATGGCTGTCTCAGCCTTGGGAATAATCTCAATTACCAGATTGCCCAATTGCATGAAAGAGAAATCGCGTCCGTTCACATCGAAACGACCTATTTCCATAAAGCCAAGCCCCGCATAGAAATCGGCTGTGCCTTGCACATTAGTAGTAGGAATACCAACGTGTTGGATTCCACTTGAATACTGATTTAAATCAACGACAGCATTAGGTGCTGTTGCTTTGGGATTAGAACAACTGGCAGCAAAGACCACCACAGTGAGAACAAGAAATAGTTTTTTCATAATTACAAAAATATATAAATTAAACAGAAGGTTATTGTTTGCTTAAGAATGTAAGGATTTCACGACGAACCTGATAAAAATGCTTGATGTCCATATTATAATCATCAGGACCTAGAACAATGCTATTACACCATGCGTTAGCTTTCTGAGGGTCAACCTGTTGTACCATGCAAAGCAAATCATAATCACGAATACCCTCGCGCATGGCACATAATCGGATGCTTGGATATACTTTTTCCTTGCCCGGATAAATAATATAACAATCGCCACCTGGCCAGTTAGTGCTGGGTGTCACATCATGAAGTGGATCCTTCGAGAACTGCCAGTAATTGAATCCCCAATGCAAATAACCACATTCGTTGTATTTGAAGTTTATCCAATGCAGAATACGAGTCTTTATAAGTGGCAACTGTACGAAACGGTTGGCATAATTACCCTGTGGCCCTGTACAGGTGTACATCCAGCGTTCACTACCTTCGGGTACGGCAGGCATCGAACTGATGTTTTCGCCAAGCAAAACGACACTGATATCTTGATTGTCAACAATCTCTGAACTTGCGTCTATAGTTTTCAATCCTGGAGCAGCCTCCTTCACCCAAGCAGCAATCCGACTCCACGATTGTTGGCTTTCAGTCCCCATTTTATCAGGTTCGTCAGCAATATGTTGTGCACACATGTCAAGCCATTTTTTTTCACGAAAGTGCGATTCAAGTTGCGAATAATATTTGCCTATG
Organism: Bacteroidia bacterium; assembly: GCA_030537295.1. Taxonomy (GTDB): domain Bacteria; phylum Bacteroidota; class Bacteroidia; order Bacteroidales; family F082; genus Limimorpha. Next base: position 2,566 of record JAUNNU010000163.1, on the reverse strand, counting down.
AATGTTTTAAGACGAACATCAGTATGGGGAACGTATTCTTGTACAATTTTTTTGTCTTTCACATAGGCCAAGTTGAAATAGTGTCCTTGATTCCATTCCTTACCATCGCCACGTCCACCTAAATGAGAATTGCAGAAAAATTTCAGATTACCATGTTTGACAAACATCTCCATCGCTTTATCGAAATAGATGAAGTCGAGTACAAAATCGGTGCTGTCGGCATTGAGTTTCAACTCTGGTTTCTCTTGGATTAGCCAACAATTTTGTCCATAGCTTGCCCCTGTTTCCGCAATTAGTTGTAAAAGCTGCAAATACCGTTCGGAACCTATTTCCACGTTTTTCTTTTCATCCAAATATTTCACATCCGACCTTGAGTACCAATTCACCACCTTCAGTTGTTGCTCTTCCGGCAAAGTCACTGGGCAAACCTTCACAAAAAAGTTTTTCCTGATTTCGGAAATGCCTGATTCGTTTTCACCCTGAACTGTCAATTGACATTTGTAGATGCCAGCCTCAGTAGTGCGCGGAACATCAACATCTACCCATAATGTCATGCTTTTTCCTGGTTCAATACATTCCGTATCATCGTCAACAATAGGATCAGGATAGTAATTATCGGAAGTCGTTATCAAGTCATCGGCCCCTTTAGGAACATTCGTGTTATAAACCTGATGAACCCATCCAATTTTCGAATTCCCCAATCCTTTTGCTCTAATAGTTGCCTGCAAGTTTGCAAGGGCTTGTTCCGAGGTGACAACAAATTGAAATGCTGCGTTTTCACCTCGTGCGACCCACATGGTATCTGGCTGATCTATAAACACAGAGTCGGTGGACAATACTTTTATCAGAGGCTCGACCTGATAAATGGAGATAGGTGAGGGCTGATGACATGCAGAAAGCATGAACATAAGCAAGCCAAGGAAATAACATAGATGTTTCATGTTTGGATTATTTTGCGACTACGAACAGACTAATAGCGTTTGCACCAACAGGGCATCTGTTTCCAAAGTCAGATTAAACAATTTGTTTGGCATCAATCGCTTCCATTAACGCCTCAAGTGTAGCGAAAGTTTTCCATCCAAACGATTCACCTGTCTGTCTGTTTTCTGCCACATCATCCACAAACACGGTATTGCCAAACTTCACATTGGTTTCTGCAATAAGTGTTTCGTAGATAACCTTGTCGGGCTTGCAGGAATGAATTGTTTGCGAAAGAAACACCTTGTCGAAATAATCGGGCAGGCCATAGCGTTGCGTCGTGCTTTGCCAGTGCATTTCGTTGTTGTTGGAAAGCAAGTACAACTTGTAGCCCAATCCGCGCAAACGACGCACTTGTTCCAATCGCTGAGGAGGAATGCTATCGTGCATGGCAAGCCAAGCCTCACGGACATCATCTTCGGTTGTCCCAGGCCTCCCCCATGCCATAATCCGTGCGATGAATTGATCGGTAGTTACCATTCCAGCCTCATATTGGTGCATCAGGTCGAGGTCTGTACCCTCACCGCTCACGGTCAGTCCCAAGCGTGGATAATTGTCACCCAAAATCAGTTTAAATCGGCGAATACATTCCGGCATGTTGTGATTCAACAACACGCCACCCAAATCAAGAACAATATCAATCATTTACTATTTACCATTTACTACTTTTACTCCAAGGTCTAAGGTTCTTGGTTGTCATAATCTCTGTAAAGCACATATTTCTTTCGCATTTGTTTATAGCGATCCAAGTCGTCCTGCCATTCCTCGCGGATTTTCTCTTCGCTCCACCCGTCGATGATGTGCTGACGTACGGCGGATGTTCCCATCAACAAGTCGAAAAAAAGGTTACGGTTGAAAAACTTGTCTTTGATACCTGCCTTCTCAAATGCCCGATAGACTTCAATGACATACTTCAGTGTGAATCCTGTAGGCTCGTCGAAATCTTCACGCAGATACCCGATTTCAGGGTATTGAAGCAACTCGAACGGAGTCGGAGTGCCTCTCCCAACACTGACAGGAGTTCCCTCGAACGGGCACAACGATGGGTAAAGCGTAATGGCGTGGTCATTGGGCAAATTCGGGGAAGGACGCACCTCTATGTGAAAAGGTTGGTGATGTTTCCAGTCATCCAACTTGACCACCGTGAGCTTGCATGGCTTGCCGCCAGTGAGCCAGCCTTCACCATTAATCATCTGGGCCAATTCGCCCACAGTGCACCCATGAAGCAAAGGAATCGGATCAACACCCACAAAGCTTTTATGCCGTTCGTCGCGGATGGGGCCATCGATGTAGTCACAAGGATTGGGACGGTCGAACACAACGAAATTCTTACCGGCTTCCGCACAAGCCTCCATCACGTAATGCATCGTACTGATGTAAGTGTAGAAACGCGCCCCCACGTCTTGAATGAAGAACACCACCACATCCACATTTCCCATTTGCTCTTCCGAAGGCTTCTTGTTCTTACCGTACAAGGAAACAATGGGCAAACCTGTACGTTCGTCTTTACTGTCGTTGACAGTCTCTCCTGGAGCTGCGTCACCCCGAAAGCCATGTTCGGGTGCCATGATGCTCACCACGTTTATTC
>JAUNNU010000003.1 GCA_030537295.1 Bacteroidia bacterium | reverse complement strand
ACTTATAATTGACGTTTAATTGACCTTAATTGTCTTCCAATAAAAAACAATCGTCTTCTTTTCTTTCTTAAGACAATTTGTCGTCAATTCTGGTCAATTTCTTTCTTCAGCAGCAAACCACACAATATGACGAGGAAAACTGTTTATAGATTGACCATGTGTCCCACAATTTTCTCATAAGTATGCTCCACCGTATAATTATCCAAGAAGAACTGATAGCCCCTATCACCCATCTGACGGATATCGGCAGCTAGCATCTTATCCACACAGGCGGTGAAGGCTTCCACACTGTTGCTCGGGCACCAGAATCCGTAACCATTAGCTTCGGCCAACGAACCCGTATCGCAATTCGGGTCGGTGGCAGCCAGGATGGGCTTGTGCTGCATCAAGTAGGGCAAAAGCCGTGAAGGGTAGTTCGGGATGGTGAAACGGTAATCCAAGAAAATCAATCCTATATCACAGGAATCGACCAATTTGTCATAGTCCGCTTTGGGAATGAAGCTGAACAGCGAGACGCTCTTTGGCTGCACTTTCTTGTGCCATGCCTCAATCTTGCCGTATTCCGTGCCGCTGCCGACTACCACGAAATGGCAGTCTTCCCTGTCCTTGTTGGCCTCAAGACAATCCATCAGGAAAGGTATGCCCTGCGGTTTGCCCAAATTGCCGCCGTAAATGAAAACCGGTTTGCCGACCGGCAGATGGTATTTGCTTCTGATCTCAGCCACCTGTTCCTGACTTGGCGCCACATAATCCGTGGCTTCGCATGAATTCGGCGCCACCTCCACTTTTTCAGGATTCACCTCGGGGTTATGGGCCAAGACATACTTCACATTGGCAGGACTCATGCAACCGATATGGTCCGACAAGGCATAGAGTTTCTTTTCCTTATTTCGAAAGAACTTATAAAGCACTCCTTTCACCCCGCTCTTGCTCATCATGCCCAAATCGACGGCATTCTGAGGGAAGATGTCTTTCAGGAGCAAATAGGTCTTTGCCTTAGGATTCTGCTGTTTGAGATACTGAATGACCTTAGGGAATGTAATGGGTGGGGTGGAATAAAGGATAAGGTCGAAGCGTATGCCCTTGAAATAGCGCTTGATGGCACGTTTGAAAAGCGTCTCCATGGACACTTGTCCCAAGCCTTTCTCCACCACATTGGTTTTCTGCACATTGAGGGTCTTAATGCCCAGCACTTGTGCGCCACTGATTTCCTTCAGGTTGGTGGCTTCGCCCGTGCGACGTTCGCGCGGAGCAGCAATATAGACCTGATGACCTTCATTGCGGAACTTCCGCATCAGGTCGGTATAAATGCCGTGAGCTTCAATGTCACGGATGTTTGACATGGTTAGAAAAAGGATGTTCATATTTTTTACATTTCTATGTAGTTCTTTTGAAAAAAGTATTATGCAAGGCCTCGCACTCCTCACTTTAGACCGTCATGTATATCAAACCTCTAACCTTCCTCCACCAGCTCTTCCATCACTCCACCGAGCAGGAACGGGATGATGCCGGTATAAATCACGCCATCCTCATCAGCACATGGCAGAGAACTGCCGTCCAGCACCACGATCTTACGGTAGAAGTCACCTGTATTCCTGAGCGAGAAGGTCTCCTGTGCCTTCTTTTCCGGAGTATCGATATTCAGAGCCGATTGGATATACACCTTTCCGACATTGGTATTTACCACAAAATCAATCTCATACTGGCCACGGTCGCGTTTTCCATTAATAATCTTGTCCACCTCCACGATGCCGACATCCACTTGATACCCACATCCGACAAGCTCGTTGTAAATCAAGTTTTCCAGCAGATGCGAACGTTCCGTCTGCCGCCAGTTAAGCTTTGCATTCCTCAACCCCAGATCCACGGCATAATACTTCTGTATCTTATCAAAATACTTTCTTCCTTTCACATTCCACCTTTTTGCACTCTGAAACAGAAATGCATCCTCAAGATAGTCAAGATAGTTCTTTATCGTATTATCTGAAGTTGAAGCCCCAAGCAGCGAACCGGCAGTTGATGCCAACTTGTGCGGATTCGTGAGCGAACCTACGGCCGAAGCCATAGCATCAACCAATGCACTTAACACCACATCGTCCTTCAGTTTATAACGCTCCACGATATCCTTCTGATATACATTCTTGTGCAAATCAATCAAATACTTTCGTTTCAGCTTCTCATCCTTCTCCAATACAGCCAAGGGCATACCGCCATATTGCAGATATTGCTCCAAAGCGTCCACCTTCTCCAGACCGGCAAAACCATAGAACTCTGAAAGCGACAGCGGATACACCTTTATCTCGCTGCCACGGTCGCGGAAGTTGGTGACAATATCCCTTGACAGCATCTTGCTGTTGCTTCCCGTCACATACACATCCAGATTCTCACGTTCCATCAAGTCATTCAGCACGTCATAGAACGTTGTATATAGCAAGTCTCTGTCCTCCTCCGGCACCAAGTTGTCATCCATGTCAGTATTCTTTACCTTGTACGACAGTTGGATTTCGTCAATAAAGACATAGTACCGTTTCCTCGGGTCATTCGTATGCGCCGACACGTAGTCATACAGTTCATTGGGATTTCTGTACTTCAACCATTTCTTCTTATCAAGGGCAATTTCCACGAAACAATCCTCACTCACACCCTCATTCACCAATGCCTGCTTATAGATATTGGAAAGCAGGAACGACTTACCGCATCGCCTGATACCGGTAATGATTTTCACTTTACCGTTCCAGCGTTTGGCCATCAATTGGCTCAGATATTTCTTACGTTCTATCATCATATCCAAAACACTTTTTGTCACTGCAAATTCAGTTGTGACTCACCACTATTTTTTCAGTGCAAAGGTAGAGCTTATTTCTGTCATAGAAGCCAATTCCAAGGAAAAACTTTACATATTAACGATTGTTAACCTCTCTAACCTCTACCCCCTAACCTCTAACCTCTAACCTTTTTCATCCCATAGCAATTCGTCTCATTCCTGACGAATCCCAATTTCTGGTAGAGTGCATTGGCTGCCACTCGTTTCGGATTGCTGGTCAGATGGATGCAATCGACATTCATTCTTGTTGCTTCTTCAAGCAGATGCTCCATCAACTTCCGTCCCAATCCTTTTCCTCTCATATTTGAGGAGACCGCCACCGATTCTATTGTTGCGTCCGTACTGAATGGCTGATGGTATATGCACAGGCAGGCGCAAGCGACTATTCTGCCTTCTTCACGTGCCACATACAGATGACTATTGCTGTCTGCAAGCAGTCGCTCCAGGGATTCCCTTGTGAAGACAATGTTGTTAGATAGTTCCTGCATCAGGACGGAAAGGTCGTTGAAGTCAGAATCGGTATATGTGTGGAGTTTGGGCATCATATTATTAATGTGGTCCTCTATAACGCGAATTCAGCATTCACCTCAAACACACTTTTGCAGCATTTGAAATTCAAGACAGTTGCTTCCATCAAAAGCTCATGCATAAAAGACTTGTGGCGTTTGTTTTCAATACAGCAAAAATCTTCAAAATTGACCGTATAAAAAACCTTTTGTTTTCTAACGTCCACTGTATTCAACTGACGGAAGCAGGAAAGCATCACTTCCCAGATAGTGCAATCCTTGAATTCTTGCTTCTTAGCGGCAGGTGCCTTCTTTTGCAAAACTCTTTTATGAGCATTGGCTGTCGATGTTTTATCAATATTAATAAAACTTGTTTTGTGAATAATATCAGAGGCCACTTGATACAACTTCAAATGTAAATCTTTAGAACACACTTCACCATATGTCAATGCTGAACCATCAATAGCATTTATCACATCAACCAAATTTTTGAAGTATGAGTAAGTTCTAGATATTGATTCCTCTGTATCAGAAATCGTCTTATCCACATTATTATTGAATTCTGTGATAACAGATTCACAGGAAACAGATAAAACTGAATCATTCATTATGGCATCATATATCTTCCTTATCGCTTCAAACGTAGTAATATCTCCTGGGGCTTCTCTATAGATAAACCTTATGATATTTAACAATGAACAAGTATCCCAGAAAATAACAGGCTTTGTGTTCCCACTATAGACCTGATTGCAAAATTGTTTTGCTGATGTGATTCTCAAACCAGCAGGATTTATCTCATACATATTTCAAAAGGTCTAAGGAATACTCGTAATATGAAACTAGTCTTTCGGCATAAATATCTCTCCAGCCGTCTTCTTTTAGCCACTGCTCTAATTCTTCTGCCGAAATTCGAGCTTTTGTCCTATATGCCAACTTTATGAACTCTGCCCATTGACGAATATCCATATCGTTAGTAAGACCCGAATCTTTGTTTGCGAAATTTGAGAACCTTATTAATGCCTCAGCACATTTTTCACCCATAACATCCTTAAGTTCAAAAAACGGTTTAGACAGAATTCTTCTAACTCCTTTAAACTTAACCTTTAAAATAATGTCTTTATAAAAAACATTAAGGATGGTATTATATTCACCAGTCGAAAGAAATGAACGTTGGTTTGACGTTATATTTACCAACTCTATCACATCCGGACGGATGATAAGCCAGAGAGTGGCGGTAAGATATTGATTTTCTATGTGAAGTCTAGGAGTCTGTAAACAAATATAATTGAATTCTAAGGAATTATCTTCCGATAATTTTCTTTCTATCTCCGATAATCGCTGATAATTCATTTTCCCTGCCTGTACATATAATTCTCCTATGTAATTCTCTATCTCACCCACAAGGATTTTGATCTTTAATGTTTGATGCTTTATCATATTTATCCGTTTTTAAATTATAATTTTACCTCACCATTCCCATTCAAGCAAACCATTGCTGTCACATCTAGTAATACGCATTGGTTGACCTTTAGCAATATTTATTGACCCTTCACCTTTATTCTGAATATAATCCAGTTCTTCAACATTTAAGAGTTTAAGAGCATCATCTACACATTCTTTCTTCAAGGCAATATTCAAACCAGCTTCCCCATCCGCCTTTACGGATGGATAAACAATTCCATCCAAACCACTAGCATACATCATCTTATCTGCTATTGTTGCAGAAATAATGTATTTGTATCGTTGGTCATCAGCAACAGGATTAGAGAATTGTTCAACAACAAAGTCTTTATATATGTCCATCTGTAACGGACTCTCGATAAAGCTTCGATTACGATTATAATATTCTTTCGCGTCTTGAAGTAAACGGTTGTTTCTATTTTCGAAAGCCTTATCATTAACGATGAAGCCCACACTCAGTGGACGTTTTATCCCCCATATTGACAAAGTATATGATTCGCGGCCAGAGACATTCTTGCCTTTTTTCAATAAAGAGGATGATTCGCAGATGGCAATATACCGTCTATTCATTGGGTTATCTTTATGATGAGCGATTGTACCATAAAAAATAGAACGACCAGGAATTGTAGCTCTGTTGGGAAAGTCTTCCAGCTTTCCTTCTTTATATGTCACATCTTTACGTTTTGTAAATCCAACTTCTGGCCTTAACCGTTCTATTATGAGATTGCCATCAATTGTCATGCGAACAATCATTGGGCCAAACAGGGAGACCAATTCTCTTACCTCATCATAAGGGTACGTTGAGAGATCAAGGCTTAAGAGCCTTCTTATGATTTCATCATTAGTCATTACAGTTTATATCTCAAGATTAAGAATATAATTCTATCAATTCTTCCAACCCAATCTTTATACGCGCACTTTCCAGCTCCGCTTCCTTCACCTCATACAATTTTTCTATCACCTCCCTCTTGTCAGCATCAGATCCGAAGTGAATTTGCCTATGACATGTGGGGCAGATACAGACAATGTTCTCAATGCAGTCAATGTTTGCTTCATACTTTTCCCAGAACCTCTTTGCATTAGATGGTGTGCAGGGAATCAGGTGATGCCCTTCCATATATTGGACTCCGTTATTTGTAAGAAAAGTATCGTGGTCAGCACATACCGCACACTTATAGCCGGAATTATGCAAAACCTGCTTTGCCAGATAATGTCTTTTCTTTACAGCTTTCCCGTTGAGCCCTTCCTTATATTCCAGTTTAGCCTTATACGCTCCTTTCCCTCCGTCTTTTGGCAAGATGGCCATTTGAATGTTTTCCTGCTCATTAAAGTCATTGTCTGTAAATGAACCTGCTAAATAGTCCTCCAGATATTGTATGATTGACTCGTCAAGTTCTGGATATTTACCCTTATAGAATCTTTGCTTGCGAAACATCCGAGGGTGTTCAGCTATACGAATTATGAACTTGTCAGACAACGGCAGACTTCTCAGGTCATACAATGTGTCGGATTCAATACAATAGTCACAATGCTGCTTGGAGCCATCTGTATCTTCAATAGTTCGACCGATGGATGGGGTGGCTTTGACTCCAGGCCTGTGTATTGTCGCGTTATCGGTAAAGCCGATTATTTCTCTGTCAGATGTCTTTCCAGACTTTTGGACATAAATGACCATCACATTATGGACAACCTTTTCATTTTGCTTTGCACCAAGCCGCTGTATCACAATATTGTTAAGCGGAGGACAATAGCCAAGATACTTTTGGACTGTTTCATTCCACTCGAAGTTAAGCACTTCGTGACCTACCCTGTCGTTGGTATAACGACCGGAATAGAGGTCTATTACTATGAAAGGTTTGTCGGATAACATTGCTATTCAATTATATCTGTATCAAGATTTCTTCATCAGATAGTGGTTCATACCTCCCGTCGTTGCACTCCAGTATCACCGTGCCGGATTCCAGACATTCGGTGTTGTGCCAGCGGCCGAGTTCAACACTGAAGCCGACAACTTGTGGCGAGCCGGTCGAACCAGAACCGGCAGATACCTCAAACGATTCCGTCAGTTGCCCGTTCTCATCATAGAAGTTCTGTCTCAACTTTCCTCTCAACACTACAACCGTTTCAGTCGAGCCTCTGTGCCTGTGAATCGGAAGGACAGGCCCAGGCTCCATTGCGTTCAGAATCCTTTGGGAGTTGTCCTCGGGAGTGGTGCGCAAGTCATAGGCCTGCCGAAGGCGAGGGTGTTGGCCTTGCTTTAGCGGTTAGGGAATCCAGTAATGCAGAATCTATCTTCATGCGTTTCTTCTTTATTAGCCAGTGAGAGCCGCGCTTCGCGCGACACTCGCTTTCAAATTTAATACTGTCAGAAAATGACATATTGGCTAATACTATATGCTAATTGATCAAAGGTAAATCTGCGAGAGTTTTCAAACCTATTTTTTCAGCAATTATTTCTTTAGAAATTTGATTTTCTTCCCAATAGCATTGTTGCGTTACATAAAACACCCTTTCTATCTCGACAATCCCTTCTTCACCATTTTTATAGTAACATTGATCTGCAATGTTATCCAAAACCAATTTGGAATCAACTGTATCTGGCCGAATAGCAATGTTTAATCCAACCTGTCCTCCCATTTTTACCGAAGGATATGCAATTGCATCAAAGTCATAAGTGTTGAGAAGCAAATCTGAAATTACAGCTGAAATCTTGTATTCGTAGTCGCATGATGGTTTTACGACTTTGCTAAATTCACCTTCAACAAATGAAGCAAGATTTATGGCTTCTTGATTTCCTCCAAATTTCGCGATGAAATCTGATTTAATAACATTCAGCAAAACATTGTTCTCCACTCCATTGTATGAATCTTTAGAAACAATACATGCAGTTTGAATGGGCTGTTTGACAATCCATTGTGAATTTGAAATATATTCTTTGCCAACTGAGTCTTTGCCCGATGCAGCTAATTTAGAACATTCCGCGACTCCTATGGCTCGTCCATTTTCAAGATGATGTTGGTCATCTGATATGACACCATACAATACGGTTTTGCCAGGTAATGAAGCTCGTTGTAGATTTGTACAGTCTTTAGCGGGTCTATAAGTTACATCTTCCCAACGAATGTATCCCTTCCCTCTTCTAGCTCTGCAAATATAAGTGCCTTCGATTATTTCTGTTGCCACAATAGGAATTTGAATACATTTTGCCCATTTTTGGACTTCTTCAATAGAAGCAACTTCAAGATTAAGAGATTTTAGCTGATGTAAAGCAAATTCGTTTTGGGTCATAATAATTTCATATCCATTATTTCCAAATCTCCACCAGCCTCTTCCACACCACCGGCATGGCATACATTTCATTCACCCTTTTCTGGGCTTTGGCTCCAATTGAATTAGCATATTCTGGGTTATCAAGCATGTATTGGATGGCATTGCGTAAGCCTTCCACATCTTTCACTTTCACACACACACCACATTGCTCTTCGCCATGAATGTCAAGCATCTCCGGGATGGCACCTACGGGCGTGGTGACGATAGGACAGCCACATGCCATACTCTCGAGGATGACATTGGGGAAGCCTTCGGTGTAGGTGGGCAAGACAAAAACACCTGCCGAAAGCATCTCGCGAATCACTTCTTCATGCGTCATTTCACCGCGTAACTTAAGCCATGCAGGTTCGCCACCTGCGAGCTCCACAATCCTATCTTTAATTCCAGGCAAGCACTTGCCCACAATATGCAACTCAACGCCTTCAATTTGCTTGCAGGCCTTCACCAATTCAAATACACCTTTGGTTTCGATGACATGCCCTACAAAAAGAAGTTTGTTTGGAATTCGTTCTATCTTACCACTCTCCTCTTCGATTTCCTTGATAATAGGTTCTGAAAGAGGATTGGGCAAAAAGCACGCGTGTTTTATTCCATGGACATGTATGGTTTCGTAGGATTGGTTGTCGATAGCAATCACGCCATCAGCCAGTTTCATCACTTTCTTCAGCAATTTCCACTCCCAGTTGTTTTGCTCAGCCAGTTCGGGGACACGGCCGAAGTGCAGGTGCAGCAAGGTCTTCACATTGGCTTTCTTTGCCATCTTCAAGACAAAGAAGTCGCGGAACAAGCCCAATTGTGCACTGGTGGTGAAATGCGCCACATCAAAATGTTCTTCGCGCAGACGTTTTTTAGCTTCACGATAGGCTTCGTAATATTCCGTGATGCCATAAAAGCCACGTTTGACGATGCCCATTCCTCCCTCGACATCTGTTTTCCTATCGAATGGAACCACTTCAACCGACAAGGATTCGTCGTGATGTTGACCGTAATATGCCATGATATTCCTAGCCCAAACGGAGATACCGCCTTGAGGCTTTTCCATTCCTTTATCTATGGGGGTGCAGAGAAGTATGTTCATTTATTTGGAATATTTAGCGAATATCTCTTCCAACTGTTCACGGGTATAGCGTTCATTCTCGGGATAGAGTTTCGATTCGTGTTCAAGGATTTGGTCGATGGTCCAGCGGAACTTCAACACCTTAGCAGGCACGCCACCAACAATACAATACGGAGGAACATTTTTGTTCACCATAGCTCTTGCCGCCACAATGCTTCCACGGCCAATGGTTACCCCTTTCATGATGGTAACGCCATAACCAGTCCATATATCATCCTCAATAACGACATCTTTGTCATATTCATGATTCACATCCAACTGGTCTTTGTCTGAATCGGATACTGTATTCAAAAACCGGCCAACAATAGGCATGTGGTCTCCCGTGATAATGGTCAGCTTTGGACCTGAAACAAAGTGCTTTCCAATAACGACTTTTGCACGGGTGTTCATAATATCAGCCCCATTGCCAATGCTAGAGCATTCACCTATAATTAAGTTGCCTTTGCAACCAATGCTGGTTTTGTGGCTAATTCTACAACTCCTTCCCACATTTGGGAATGTTGCCGTATAAAGCGTATCAATGGCTTTGTTCCAGATTCTTGCTATGATGTTCATTGTTCTATCAGTTCAATGTATTTTTGAATAAACTTTTCTTCTGCCATCTTTCTGCTGCGGAAATTAGCGTTGTGTTTCTATTTCCAGTAAGCATCTGATGTATGGTAACTGATTCTTTTTTCGATAGGAGGTGGTGTCATATAATCACCATATTCGTTGGATAAATATTTATCAGCATCAACAATAGCAAAATAATGTCTGTCTTCAAAAGGAACTAATTGTAAATTATTATATATCGATTTTTCAAGGGGTAAGAAATCTCCTGCTGCTGCCCAATTGATTGCCTTAATGGTCTCTTTATCATTGTACTTTTTTGATAAACAAATGATTCGCTTAACAAAATATGTTTTAGGGAACAAAATCAAAAAGGCTTTTGCAACTAAACCAACCATATTATTCATCACACTTGTTTCCTTGTTGAATTTAAACAACTTAATGACATTGCAATATTTCAATAATCGAATATGCAATCTGTTGATTCTATACATCAAGTCCGACTCAGGCGAATTGTCAATTGGAAACAAGTCAACATTTACGCCCAACGAATGAGTATTAGCCTTTCTATCAACAATCACAGTTTTACTATCATATACCTTTGCAAATGATAGCAAAATATTGGTGTTTTCAAAAGTAGCAACCTTATATCTATCATCATTGAATTTATTTACAAACAACTCGTAGTCTTTTCTTAACATGGCAATATCCACATCATCGTCCCAAGGGATATACCCACCATGACGGACGGTACCTAATAAAGTGCCGTATGCAAGTGTATATTTTATATTGTTTTTGACACAGAAGTTGTGAATGCTATCTAAAATGTCAAGTTGAAGTTTTTTTCTTTCTTCTAATTCAATTTTTTTCAAATTATTATTCATTTTTTTAAGATTTTAGCCTTTAATTCGCTGCTACTTATGCCATCAGTTCTTCCAAGAACTATGTGTTCTTTGCCATGAGACTCACACCATTGAATGGCACGTTGAAAACCTTCATGTATTTGATCGGGTCCTGTTACAAAAACATCAAAGTCCACCTCTTGCACAATCTTATCCACGTCAGTGTATGTTATTACTTCATCGACATATCGGATTGACTTGATCATATATTCTCTGTCTTCCGTAGAATTAAGCACATTGGTAGTCGGTTTGTATTTAAGAATATAATCACCATCTTGTGCTGCTACTATTAAATAATCGCCCAATCCTTTTGCCCTACGGAAGAGTTCAACATGCCCTTTATGAATTAAGTCATATACTCCAACAGTCAATATTTTCTTGTATTTACGAGGCTGCATATTGGCAAGTTGCACATTGTCTGGTAAAGGAACACCTGATTCTATGCAACGTTGTTTGAACCGAGCGAAATCCGATTGACGATGATGAAGCAGCCATCTGTAATAAATAGAGTCTGGTAAATGGTCTTGAACCCAATTCGTTATCCAATGAAAAGAACGAGGAATAAGGTTTGAAGAATAGAATACAGTTTGCTTTGGCGTAATCCAATCGTCTCCGTATTGAAATGAGAAATATTCTTCGACATCAACAGGAACGTTCATCTGGATTCCCTTGAAATCCCATTTGATTGTATTTTGAAGATATTTTTCATGAATAAAATCCGAGCCACCAGTATGGCGCACATCACTGCTTATTTTGTGAAGTATAAAAATTTTGATATACTCACCATTCCTTTGTATGTAATACAAACCTCTTCGTTCATATCGTACAAGTTCGAATCCCTCATCCAACAAAGACCACAGGACATCTTTGAATCTTTCTTCATCCTCCTTAAGAATATATATGTCGAAACACGGCTTCCAGGGTTGGAAATCATCGTTTCGAACAATGCCGATAAGAGTACCGAATGCAGGACCCCAATTGACATCAATTTTGTTGAGATAACAAGCAAAATGCCTAATTGTCTCAAGCATTTTCTCTTTGTTGATGACTTTATCACCAAAATAGAGCAAATGGTTTTTGTATTCCAGGTAGCCTTTTGATGTTTTAATTCGAGACATATCAAACAGTTTGGAATTTTTTATTCAATTAAAGACATATAAGATTTGATGAAGCTATCTTTATCAAAAAGCTGTTCAGCTATCACCCTGCTCTTTTTGCCCATTTCTTCCATTTGGTCTTTTTCTAATGCTAGGAACTTCTCAAAAGCCTCAACAATGGAATTAATGTCGTTTGGGTCAAACAAAAAGCCATTTTCACCTTCATGCACCATCAATGAATTATCGCTCACATCACTGACAAGCATCGGTTTGCCACAACAAATGCCCTCTGATATGGTGTTTGAAAATCCCTCATATAATGAAGGAAGACAAATTGCCGTCATTTCTGACATTATTCCAAGAACATCTTTAGTGGCAGGATGCAATTTGAATATATCTTGAACATCCTTTTGCTTTATTGATTCAATTGCATTTAGATAATCTTGGCTAAAGCTACCTAAAGCTACTTTTTGGTTGCCATACCAATGAATTTCCAAATTCCTATAGTTTTTCTTTTTGAGTTCTTTGATAGCACATGCTAGTCCATCTAAATTTTTCCATGGGGATAAGTTTGCAAAAACTCCAACTTTAATCATATTATCATCCCGATAGGATGACGAGATATTGCATTTATCAAGTTCTGTATAGTTTATTATTGTTAAGACTTTATTTTTCCAACGTTTACCTAGTTCAGTTAAATATTTCTGTTGTGAAAAGCAATTTGTCACAATATGATTTGCTCTATAATACAATACATTACAAGCTATTTTTCCATACAAAGATGATTTCCCTATGGTAAAACTTCTTTCACAAGCAATCACCTTGGTCCATGGTCTAAAAAGCAACGGAATAAGAACTCGAGCATTGCAAGCCACCCGATAGCTGATGACACAATCCGTTTTCACCCATAAAAAATACCAAAAGATTCTCAAGAATGTTATCAACGGATTATGGCCATGCCCTAATTCAACTCGTTTCACATTCTTAGGAATGGCATAATGGTCTGGGACATCAGCATAGGTAACCAAAGTAACGTCATAACCGTTTTCTGCTAACAATCCTGCAAGAATGTTCATCTGGTGTTCTGCTCCACCACCAGCTTGTGACTCAGTAAAACAATGAATTTTCTTCATAACATGCTATATTATAGAAATAAAACTGACCCGATTTATAGTCAAAACGAATGTTCGGTAATACTATTATAAAACTCTTTATACCATTCGGCAAACTTCCTAAGTCCTTCCCGTAAACTGGTGCTGGGCTTAAAGCCGAAGTCATGTTCCAAAGCGGTAGTGTCGGCGAAGGTTACAGGCACATCACCAGCTTGCATCGGGACAAGTTCCTTGTGGGATTCGAAATCATAATTTTCGGGAAGCACTCCTGCCCTCACGAGTTCTTCTTGAAGAATTTGGACGAAGTCAAGAAGGTTTTCCGGGTGGCTGTTTCCTATGTTATATACTGCGTAAGGTGGAATCGGGAGGCCATCCTCACCCAATTTCTTTTCCGGTGCCTTGTGCATCACTCGAATCACGCCTTCCACAATATCGTCAACATAGGTGAAATCACGCTTGCAGTTGCCATAATTGAAGATTTGTATCTTCTCGCCTTTGATGAGCTTGTTGGTGAAGCCAAAGTAAGCCATATCGGGACGGCCAGCCGGACCATAGACGGTAAAGAAACGAAGGCCCGTGGAAGGAATGTTGTAGAGTTTGCTGTAGCAGTGGGCAAAAAGTTCGTTGCTCTTCTTGGTGGCAGCATAAAGGCTGATAGGATTATCTACCTTGTCGTCCACAGAATAGGGCACCTTCTGGTTGTTACCATATACTGACGAACTGGAGGCATAGACGAGATGCTGCACTGGATGATGGCGACAAGCTTCAAGAATGTTGTAGAAACCAATGACGTTGCTCTCGATGTAAGCATCTGGATTCTCAATGGAGTATCTCACTCCTGCCTGTGCAGCAAGATTGACCACGATGTCGAAGTGGTATTGACTGAAGAGTTGGTCAATGAGGGTCTTGTCGGCTAAGTTGCCTTTCACGAAGGTATAATGGCTCTCAGGATGCTGTGCGGCACACTGTTCAATCTGCTGCAAGCGGTATTCCTTGATGGAGATCTCATAGTAGTTGTTCACCGAATCAAAGCCTACAATCTCGATAGGCGATTCGGTGTTGAGTAACCTTAAGACAAGGTTGCTGCCAATGAAGCCAGCGGAACCGGTAACTAAGACTTTCATATTGGTGAGGGGTTTTGTATTTATCACAAAACTTTCAAAACTTTTTATTGTCTTTTTGTGACGGGCACTATGATGTTTTGTTGGTTTTGAACGTTTTGGTTATTTTTTTAATCTCGTTTGAAGATGTCACGGGTATAAACCTTCTCTATGACGTCATCCAAGCAGGCATCGTATCTGTTGGCGATGATGGCTTGCGAGCGTCTCTTGAATTCCTCCAAGTCGTTCACCACCTCGCTGCCGAAGAAAGTGCTGCCATCCTCAAGTGTCGGCTCATAGATGATGGCAATGGCACCTTTGGCCTTGACGCGCTTCATGACCCCTTGAATAGAGCTTTGGCGGAAGTTGTCGAAGTTGGATTTCATGGTCAGGCGATACACCCCGATGGTGCATTGTCCTTCCTTGGTAGCATCCCACTGTCCGTTTTCGCTGTACCAGCCCGCCTTTCTTAAGACCGCATCAGCGATATAGTCCTTACGGGTGCGGTTGCTTTCCACGATGGCCTGAATCAGGTTTTGCGGCACATCGTCGTAGTTGGCCAGCAGTTGCTTGGTGTCCTTTGGCAGACAATAGCCGCCATAACCAAACGATGGATTGTTATAATGGTTTCCGATGCGAGGGTCAAGGCCGATGCCATCGATGATGGCTTGCGTATCAAGGCCTTTCACCTCCGCGTAGGTATCCAGTTCATTGAAATAAGAGACACGCAAAGCGAGATAGGTGTTGGCAAACAACTTCACCGCTTCAGCTTCTTTCAAACCCATGAAGAGCGTTGGGACATCTTCCTTGATGGCTGCCTCCTGAAGCAGTCTGGCAAAGGTGTGAGCAGCTTCTATCAATTCGTCAAGGTTGTTGACTTCAAATAACTTCGGGTATCCGACAATGATGCGTGAAGGATAAAGGTTGTCGTATAATGCCTTGCTCTCGCGAAGGAACTCAGGAGCAAAAAGCAGACGGAGGTCTTTGCCATAATGCTCATAAAGGCGTTGGCAGTAGCCCACGGGAATGGTACTTTTGATTACCATGATTGCCTTGGGGTTAATCTCTAACACTTTGTCAATCACACTTTCCACAGCTGAGGTATCGAAGAAATTCTTCAACGGGTCGTAGTTGGTAGGCGCTGCGATGACAACGAAATTAGCGTCCTTATAGCCTTCCTCGGCATTGAGGGTGGCATGAAGGTCGAGTGGCTTGTTGGCCAGATAATCCTCGATATAATCATCCTGGATGGGTGATTTCTTGTGATTCACCATCTCGACACGTTCAGGTACAATGTCAACGGACGTAACGTGATTATGCTGTGCCAGCAGTGTGGCAATCGAAAGACCGACATAGCCGGTGCCTGCTACTGAAATATTCATAATATTGGTATTCTATTCTTTAATAAACTTTTGCTTTAATCGTTTTTTAACTCTACTTAACTAGAAATGCTAATCAGGCAAAACAATCTTACACCTTCCTATTCACATAGTCCTCGCTGCCGTCCATCAAGATGATTCTGGCTTGATGTAAGGCTATCCCCAATATGGGACATACCTTCTGTTTCTCGGACTCTTTTCCTCGGGATTTGCCTCTTTAATCATGCCCGCTGCCACACTTTCCTTCAGCAGACTGGAAATCATCGGATAGTTTTTATCCTCTATGCCAAACACCAGATAGCCAAACGATTTGTCCAGCAGGCATGCACTGTTCGATAGAGCGGATAGTCGCTCGCCTATTTCCTCTTCCGAATGAAAATTGGCTTTATACTCCACCCATTCCGTTTCCTTTGGCAATGCCACCAATACTTCCAATAATCTATTCAAATCGTTGCTATTCATCATTACAGTTACATAATGGTTACATATAAAACTTTACGCTATAAATCGCTCAATTAATCTCAAATATCTGATTTCCTGAGTGTTGATTTGTCATTCTCAATCTGTCCGAAATGTCGGATCTTGTCTAAGCCTCAAAATCAAAGTTTCAGTTACATATAGGTTACATATCCGCAAATATGAATTCGATTTCCACTAAATCCTGATTGTCTGTTTGATTAAACTGGTCGCCGATAAACCGACAGGACCGAACCGAAGAAACTGCTTTTTCATTTTCACACTCTCCTGTTCACATACCCCTCGCTGCCGTCCATCGAGATGATTCTGGCGGGACCACCGCCCACACAGGCGTTGTCGGGCACATCGTGCGCGACCACCGCATTGACACCGATGCTGACACAAAGGTCTGAAATGTTTTTAAATCGTTTGGTCATTGGGATTGCAGGTTTTGAATCATTTCTTTAAGAACATCTTTTCTTCTGCATTCAGCAGTTTTTCTTTCTTTGCTTCCTTGCTCAATCCTTTCGTACTCATATTGAACCGTTTGTTCTTTTCATAATACTCTTCGGTGGTGCAGATATAGCGTGCAGGATTTCCGCCGACAACCGTATGCGGTGCAACTGATTTTGTCACCACACTTCCAGCCGCCACCAATGCACCTTCACCAATGGTGACACCAGGCATAATCTGAGAAAATGCGCCAATGTAAGCCCAGTCTTCGATGACAACTTTACCGAAAACATCGAAATCAGGATGGTCTTTTCTGATAGCATTGCCTCCCCCATGCGTGTGTATGGACACGTTGTGCGTTATCTGACAATTGTTTCCTATCGTTACCAAATAAGGTTCTGATGGCCAAAAACGTGTATTTATCAGGCAATTCTTTCCGATTTGCACGCCCAGGTGTCGGGCTTGTTTTTCTGGAGTTGCCACAACGTTCCAATAAAAAATCCTTATCAGTTCAAATAATCTCATAACGATACATTTAAATGATTTGTTCCCACTGATTAATGATGCCATCTTCTGCAAACAATTTCTCGGCTTTGCGCTTCGAATTGTTTCCCATTTCTACGAGTTCTTCGTTACTCAATTTCGCGACATTGCGCAAGGCGTCAGCAATTGATTCCGGATTATCCCAATCGCACAGAATGCCGTTGGACGCATCGACAAGCACATCAAAATCCGAGACACGCGTCATAATGATAGACTTGCCCAAAAGCATGCCTTCGCATATAGCATTCGGCAGTCCTTCCGATTTGCTGAACAGCCCCACCATGTCATTTTCATAAATCCGATTGGCTATATCAGTTGTTGCATCCTTGAGCTCAATCACGTCACCTAAATGTTGTGCTGCAATTTGCTCAAGCATCTGCTCATACACAGCTTTGCCACCATTTATATTGCCATACCAAGTTATATGTAATCTTGATTTACTGTATTCGTCTAAAAGGTTTAAAGCATTCAGCAAACCGAATGGATTTTTCACATCTCTATAGGATGCAGGAATGATTATATTGACTCGTTCTCCATTTTTTACATTGTATGACGAATTAATCGGAGGCAAAGCCACGGCATTATAGATGGTAATCAACTTATCCTTATGTTCTGGGAAATACTTGGAGAATTTATTTTTTGCATTGTCCGAGTTGCAGACTTTCACATCTGCGTATTTCTCATATTTCGTGTAAAATCTATCTTTTTTTGACAGCCACACAATATCTGGTTTATTCATTAAACCTGTGTTTGCTCTGTGTTTTTTTTTTTTACATTTTGCGAAACGGCAATTCTCATAATTCCAAAGACCCAAAAATGAAACGACCGTATCGAACCGCTCTTTTTTCAGGATTCGATAAACACAAAACGACAGCCGTGGAATATTAAGTTTGAGTAAAGATGTCAGTCTGTTTTCTTTTATTTGAATAATCTTGACTTTGGCATCCTCCAACACAGGCTTGAAGAAGTCATCGTCACCGGAACAAAGATAAGATACATCGTAGCCTCTTTTAGCCAAACCCGCAGCAACAATCACCATCTGGTGTTCGGCCCCTCCACTTTGGAGGCCACCCATGAAAAGGATTTTTTTCATAACATCTTTTCCATTTGGTTAACATTAAACAGCTTTCTCAGATGGCAGCTTGATCATATCGCCAAATGTCCTATCCCATTTTGCAGGATGGAATGGAGTCATTCCGGCAAAATGATAAAACGTCAGTTCACCGAAGAAAACTTTTCCGTCAACTTCATAAAAATCAACACGAACTTGCGGAATTCCTTTAGAAAGTTTAGAAGCCAATGACTTCATCAGTTCAAAACAAACTGGTTTTTCCGGCAACCCAGGAGCATTGGGATGTCCTTGTCTTACTGGTAAGTGATTGTAGTTTTCATCAAAAAAATCGAAATAAGGCTCTTGTCGTTTCTGTCTGTCTGATGCAACAAACATAAATTTCACCACACCATCAAAACAAAAGAACTTGTAATCACGCAATTCTGCTGTTTTGGTGTCTTCCATATAGGCTTCTGCGAATATTTTACGCTCTACATATTTATATGGTTTATCACGTCCTGGCCAAAAGTAATCATATTGCAGATGCTGATTTAATTTATTTATAGCCTTTTGCTTGTCAAATTGAGTTTTATCTTTACAAATGACAAGTCCTCCACAATCATGGTTGGTTTTCAGTACAAATTGAACTGGCAAGGAATCGAAATCAATATCTTCAGCCTTATTCCATGCACCTAACGTTGGTATGATATATTGCTCGCCAATGATGTTTTTCACATAATCCTTTGCCAAATATTTATCCACCATTGTGGTATATTCAGGCTTATACGCATATAATTTTAGCCACTGCAACTTTTCGCTGAAAGTTTTAGGATTCTTTAGGTGTAAAACCTTATGCATGCGCAAGAAGTACAACACTTTTATATAGAATACATCGCTTTTGATTTTGGGCGATTTTTCTTTCCATTTTCTTTGTAAGAATTGGTCGATACGAATAAATAGATTCATTTTATTTTGATTTTAAACAACTTTTCCAATAATTTATCACTTGATAAAAATTCCACATCAGGATATGTTTTCAACAAAGTAGTCAGAAACTCGTCAAGTCTTTTCAAGTTGTTCACTCTGTTGTTGATGTCTATTCCGCCAACGAAATTGATTCTATGAGCGGAAATAACGGCAATTTTATGATGAGCAAATGCATTGTCAACTTCTTTCATCAGTTTTGTCGTGGAATAATTTTTGTCGGTAGAAGGTTCAAAAGAACAATTGCGCACTCCATACATTTGTCCCAATCGGTTATGCTGTCCCATAAAGACGTGTTTTGTCTTGTCAGAATCAGACAAACGCCACACACGTCCTCCTTGAATCAGTTCCACGCCATGCCGATGTAATACTTCTTCTATTTTTCGGTTCCAGGTATAACAAGGTGCAATGAAACTTTTCGACTTGAAACCCCAGAGTTCTTCAAACATTGTCAAACCCTCGTCAACAATAGATAAAACCTGCTGTTGCGACATTTCATCCATTGATTTCAATGCCACCATCATCTGATTGCCTTTTTCGGGATGCGCTTTAGGAGCGATGCCACACATGTTATATCGAAAAGCTGTCAAAACATCTTCGTCCCCATTTTGCAAGGCACGCATCCATTGACAGACATTAAAGTGCTCCCGACTATGACTTTGGGGCATTATCAGACCTTCATCCATACCTTGACACATCAAATCAAGGACTTTCGTATCTCCAAAATATCGTTTATAGGTGTCATTTACGGGTTCAAAATAATATTCGGAATAATTAGAGGATTTTATTTTTTCAAAGTCCGGATTGGCTACCAACATGTTGGCAGTGATAATGGGATAATTGCCTTTAGCATCCTTATGCCTTTTTAAGACATCATATAGAGCTTCAATGTCCGTTGGGGATTCTAATGTGTCGAAACGTTCGTATGGACGCTTATCAACAGCATAACCCATATCAAGCAATTCCTGCCAATCTTTTCGGTTTGACATGCGTATGCTTCCCCAATCGTCAGATTCAATGACGACAATATGACGAGTGGTACGAAAATCGCGCTGTCGAGCGATGGAAGCGCCAATACGATTGACCGCAGATTTGTATAGAGACGAAATGTTTCTCATTTTCGGATTATTCGTTTGATTATTGCTTTTGCTAAGGCCACTCGAAATTCACGTTTGCCAGAAGTCGGTTTAGGATCTTTTCCCCAATATTGAAGGTATGTGTCAGCCTGTCTATAGCAACGCAACAATTCCCTTAAGGTAATATTGCCGTCTTTGAACTGATTGATATCGCTATTTGACATAAAATAAAATGGATATTTTACATTATATGATTTCTCATCAACATTGTTTCCGAGCGCATCTAAACAAAACAAATATGGTTGATTCATCCCAGCCGCAGTTATTACATGTCCATTTCCATCATTTCTAAAGTTTATTTCCAACAAATAATACTTTTCTCCTGATTTCATATACTCAGCACTAAACAAACCTGTATATCCGATAGTTTTCATTGCGTTTTCAATTGGAGCAATGTCAAAATCATTCGGAATTTCTTGCAAGCACCCCCACGATGTACTGCCTTTCCCTACAGGATATTCTCTGATTTTTCTTATCATTCCAGGAAGCAACACACTGTTTTTCAACGATATACCAAGAATACTCACTTCGTACTCTTTCTTAATGTATTTTTGAATAAGAAATTTTTCACATATATCTGACAGATGATCTATGTTCCATGTAAGTTCTTCTTCCGAATTACAAATTCTAATATCCGACTTTTTACCGAATGCACTTTTCAAAGGTTTAATCAGACATGGATAATCAATGTTTCTTGGTAATTCATCCTCTTTTTTATGGACGATAGTGTATGGAACATGAAACCCCCAGTTTTTAGCTTTTTCAAGCAAATAGCTTTTGTCAAAATACGGACTAAGTCCATTTGATTTTCCTGCATTTTGGAAATGGAAATAATCTTTAAGCTCATCATAACGCGCATCAAAATATTCAGCCACTTTATCATTGGGGAAAAACAAGAATGGTTTCTGCTTCTCGTTTTTATAAATACTTAGTAGAAGATTATAACCAGACTCTATTGTGTCAACATGCCAACATTTTCCAATGTACCTGCTTTTTGCAACAAATGATTTATCATTTCCCCCATAAAGAATCAAGTCCGGTTGTAACCCGGCCTCTCCCAAGCTTCTTATTAATCCCAAAGAATTATGGTGGCTATTTCCAAAAACGATAACTTTATTTGTAAATAGCATATTATTTTGCATTCTCAATCTCATCAAATAGAATTTTTGATACAATATCATTATCACCTGCAATGAGAATTTTTGTCATGTTATTCCATTTCATTTGAAAATCCAACCTTTGAAAAACAATACCCCATTATCATGGAAATATAAAAAGGCATGTCACTAAACGACATAGAGAAAAAAGTCCTGCAAAACGTAAAAATAAAACACGAACCCATCATGGCATATATCATGACATTATTACGACACCTTCTCCAATCTTTGACAAAGGCTATCCAATATACGAAATACAGGATAACCCCAAGCAAGCCGCAATCAATCAGAAGTTCCAACCAGTCGTTATGCGCTTTTAGATGTCCTGTAACATTCTCCGTGTGATATGCGCCTTCTCCAAACAATAATTGAAGTACATTGTCATTGTTCAGATAATGATTCCATAATTCGGAATAAACGAAATCTCTGCCACTGGATTTCCCCTCAACGGTACTTTCAATTCTTTGCTGGAAGTAGTCGCTGTTTTCGTAAAAATACCCAATAAATTTTACACCAATTGAAACCAACACTATTGATAAAAGCAATATTGCTGTCTTCTTAAAACCATGTGAATTTTTCAATGAGACATAAACGAACCATAAAAAAAGCAACGCCGAAACCAAAACCGCTCCTCTTTTCATTCCAACAACCACAAAATAAAGTAAATAGGCCATTGATACATATTGCACCATCTTTCTTTTGTGCAACATGAAGACAAACGGCAGTAAGGCTGCAAAATGATAAGCAGTATTGTTTGTTATCTCTTCCACCATTCTATCTCTTGTTGTTAAAAGCAATATGGATTTTCTTCTATAAACCTCAAAATCCAATGTTGCAACAACGATAAAGACAAAAAACCAGAATAACATACGCTTTTCTGTCAGTTTCCCTTGTTTTGAGAAAACATAAAAGGGGAAAACCGGCCCCAAAGACGATATTAGCATCATCAGGAACGACTTTCTGTCCTGTCCTCTTGCATTGTCAAGAAGCAAAAGGAACACACCATACATCACCAAAACTGCAAAAAAGACACACAACACCTTCATTACGCCTTTGGGATTGAAAGACGTAATTGTCTTGACAATGTAATAGACAGTCATTGCAGCAAATGGAATGTAAAACAGCAACGACACCAAACTGCTCGTAAGAAACATCCCTTGCACATGCCCGGCAACCCATAACAAAATATAAATGTTACAAGCGTCAAAAATCTTGTTATTTTTCATTTTCTGTTAATTATTCTATCAATCACCCTGTTTTTCAAGCTCAACAATAAGTTTCGTTCCGATGGGAAACAATACAATACTGCAAAATAAACCACTCCACATATCAAAATCCACAAAAATGATATTGCAATATTGTCACTAATTTGCAAGAGTAGCCAAGCCGATAAAGACATCACCCCGCAAGATAAAAATTGAGGCACAACGTTCAAAAACATTTTCCAAGGCGACTGCTTGATAAGAATGTACACAATTATTAAATTAACAGCAATCGATTCTATTCTCACCAAAGACCGAGTAATATACAATGCTTTAAAACCATATTTCCCAGATATGATTACTGCTGGTACCAGAATTACAAGGTGTAATATTTGTGCTATTACAGATACTCTCGGTTTTCCAATTGCAGGATATACATTGGTGCAAAATCTCGAAAAAATGACAGTGACGACCTCCATCAAAGCCCACAATCCTATAAACGATGCGGCTTTGCCCCATTGGTCTCCAAGCATAATTGTTGTCACCGTATTTCGAAACATCAATATTCCAAATCCTATAGGTAATAATAAAATACTTGTGTATTTTTGAAATTTAAGCAACGTTTGACGCATCATAGGAATATTGTTTTGCAGCCGACATAATGCAGGCATCATTACAGGCAATATACTTGCTGTAATCAACGATGTGAATTGTCCAACGGTGGAAATGGAGGTTCTATATAATCCCAAATAATAGGTGTCCAGTGCTCTGCCTATAAAAAATATGTCAATGTAACTCGTTGCCCAGACTAGAACCGAATCGACAATGCTCCACGAACAAAAAGAAAACATATCTTTCAATCGTTGGAAACTATAGTACACTCTTGGATGCCAATTGGACTTAATTGTAAGCAATAAAGCATTGACTATATTTGTCACAATAGTTCCAATAACCAATGCCCAATAACTTCGAAGTAAAAAAGCCAAAGGAATTGTCACACAAAGAGGAACAACGACCATAGCCATACGTCTCCAAAACAATGTTTTAAAATCGAGACTTCGTTTGAACAAAGCCATCTGAATGCTTGAGAAAGCTGCAATCGGTATTGACACACAAGCAACAATCAGCACTTTCCCTAAGCCAGGACTGCCAACAAGTTCCGCTAGTTGTTCGTTGAACAATGCGATAACACCCCACAAGACGAAACTCATGATAAGATTGGACCAGAACGCAACATTTGTAGATTTATCTTTATCTTCCTCATCTTTAAACTCATGTTGGATCAGATACCGCTGAAAACCAGCATCGGTGAAAATTTCGGCAAAGGCAATCACCATATTTAGAGTGGCAACTACTCCAAAAGCCTCGGGGGTCAGCACACGTGCCAACACCATGCTTGAGATAGGTGCCACCAGCTTTGCCATAACTTCTGTTATGGCCGACCATTTGGTCGCATTGACAATCTTTGCGTTTAGATTTTCAGTCATAAATCTCTTCGAAAAAAATCATCCAATCAAAAACTTCCCTGTTTTCGTTTTAAGAAGTAATATCGTTAATCCATAAGATACTACTGTTGCAATTATAAATCCACACCACGGCAACCAATATGGACCAACAAGCGTTGGGAAAGAAGTCTTATAATAGAGATATTGTAAAACGAATTGTTGGAAGATGTAGATGCCAAAACAGCATCCTGCCAACTTAATCGTAAAGTTTCTCAATGTGTGATTTTGGACATAATTCAATGCCGTGAAATAAAAAGCGGATAATGCTGCTCCAGCATACAAGATATGGAAAATGTTGTCGGCAGTAATTGCACACACTTTTTGAATCATTCCCATCGAATCATTTACAGCAACCAAATCTCGTAGAGGACGGAAAACGGCAAAAAACACAACTGCTCCTGTCCAAACTAACATAAGCCTCTTTGCATTTAGCCAATTGGAAATTTCACTTCTGTGCTGATATACCAAATAGCCACTATAAAAATAGAGCATAAATGAGAACGCACTGGTGATTCTTAACGGCAAAGAATGTGTAGGAAAAATGTTGAGCATGACAAGAAACACAACCTTATAGATCTCTTTGCAATTCACTTTCAATAACAGCCAACAACCGATGAAACACCAAAATAGCATCGGCAAAAACCATAAATGGCCGCATCCGTTAATGATGGCGTAAATCATTTCACCCCAACCTTTAAATTCGTAGAAAATGACGAAATAAATGGTGCTAAAAATAATGCTTGGCAGGACAAGTCTTTTTAATTTATTGAAAATCAGACATTTACCCACTCCCATACGTTTTAATGTAATTCTTTGAAATGCAAAGAGATAGCCTGAAATAAAGACAAAAGCCTCAATGGTACATGCAAAAGAAATACGAGTTAGCCACTTATATAGTGGAACATCAACAAAGCCATCTGGCGCACGCCAACTGCCATTGTAACAGGTGAAGGAATGCATGAATACAATGAGCAAGGCCAAGATGCAACGCATCAGGGTTACTTCGTCAAGTCGGATTTTTTGCTTGGTTTCTGACATAGTTGCTATTGGGAAAAAGTCTTTTTTGGTGTATTTATCTCATAATTTAAATATTTCCTCCTCCCACAGCGGTTCCCACACTCCATCCTTCATGGTAATA
Organism: Bacteroidia bacterium; assembly: GCA_030537295.1. Lineage (GTDB taxonomy): Bacteria > Bacteroidota > Bacteroidia > Bacteroidales > F082 > Limimorpha. The sequence continues at coordinate 29,156 of JAUNNU010000003.1, read as the reverse complement.
ACGACCGTCCCGCTCTCGAGGCATTCCAAGGTGTGCCATTGGCCTTTGGGCACCACGATGCCGGGGTTATCGCCTCCAGCTTCGATGAGGTATTTGCCTGTCATATTGCCTTGGTCGTCGTAGAAGATCCAGTTGACCTTGCCACGGAGCATGGCCACGCTCTCCGAGGAATGAAGGTGGCGGTGTATGGGTAGCACCGTACCCGGCTCCAAGGCGTTGAGCATACGCTGGCTTTGGTCGTGCTCGCTGTTGCGCAAGTCGAAGTGCTGCCGCAGACGCGGGTTGGCCTTCGCTTGGGCGGTGAGGGTGTCGAAAAGCAGTTTGTTAAGTAACATGATAGGTTTATTAGTGATTATATTTTGTCTCCATGTATCATGCGAATTATTTCATTGGATAGGTAATACTTACGATACAAGCTATATGCGGATTTTTTCGCATCATTCAATTTTCACCCAATGTCCTGTTTTCGACGGTCCTTCCCAAACGATGCCCAAAACTTTCAGGTCGCGCTTGACGGTGCTTATTTGCACATCCAACTTCTTACACAATGTCTCTTTCGATATGCTGTTGTCACCATCTATCAGTTCCAACAGCTTAGTTCTTCGCACCCGTTGGGGTTCATTTTGGGGTTCATCTTCATGTCTTTTTCTCCAAAACCTAATCATCACAAAACTGCCATCCTGCACGAACTCTGGCTCATGAAGGCCATCGGCAGTACACAAATTCATCATCCTCTTGACGCCACTGCCCCAGCTCTCCAAGAAAGCACTCATATAGAGCACCTTCGCCATCAGCAGGTTATATGGGAACGACTTATGAGGCAGCAGGATGCTCTCCACTGTAAGCTCCCGAGGCAAACGCCCAGGATTATCAATCTCCACACGATCATCATAGATTGCTATGCTCACAAACAGATTGTATCGCTCATACTGGCGGTGGCAAAGGGCATTCGTAAGCGCTTCTCGCAAAGCCTCCGCCGGAATCTCCAAATGCTCCTCACGCATCAAGCCGACCACCTTGCCACTCAACGACAGATGCTTGAACAAAAACGCCATGCCTGCATCCAACAAATCGAAGTAGTTCCCGTCAACACTTTGGTTATCTATGAATTCCGTTTTGTCATTTCCTCTGAATCGAGCCATCTTTAGCATCATTTGAGGAAAATCATTCAGCCTCTTGCCAAACAAAGCCACCGCTCCATTCAGAATTCTCCCTTGCACCATCAAGCCCCATTTGGTCAACACATTCTCGTTGCCGTCCGTCATGGCGCTTGCCGGCATTCTGCCACTCTGAACGCCCAAACGCACAACACCACGAACACGTTCCTCATCAAGGTCTTTCATCGACATGCCTTCAGCAACCTGACGTTCCCACGCAAACCGTTGCGGTTTAGCCGCCATGATTCTCTCTTCAAATAATTCTCTCGGCATCACCTTCGTGGTACTTTCAACCTTGTGATAAGGGCATCCATGATATGTATAAGGCACATCGCCCCACACATAGCCGTCGAAATGCATTGCAATCACCTGTTCACCATTTTTGGCCTCAGGCACATCGACATACTCAACCATCACGTCAATGGCTGGCTCCAGCCCCGTCAGGGCATTGGCGATTTCCTGACGTGTGCTGTCCGGAACCTGTTGCCCCACTATCTTCAAACTTTTTGGAGCAATGCCGAACAGCAGCCATCCACCATCCGTATTCAGAAATGCGCAGGCTGAATGCATCCCGTCCTTCAACTCACCGGTTGACTTCTTCAGCTCCAGTGTGCGGGTTTCGCCTTGTGCAATCAGCTTTTTTATTTCATCTAACGTCATAATGCAGCGATAAGGTGACGGGGGAAGTACATTTATTTCGTCAATATCTCCACAATCCTCTCCGCCGTATGTCCGTCCCACATCTCCGGTATTCCACCTTTCTTCCATTGCCCTGCGAAGAGAAGATCCAAAGCAGGCTTGATGGCATCGGGGTTCGTGCCGATCAGTTCATTGGTGCCTATGGTGCAGGTCTCGGGACGTTCGGTGTTGTCGCGCAATGTGATGCATGGCACACCCATCACGGTGGTCTCTTCGGTGATGCCGCCGGAGTCGGTCACAACAGCCTTGGCGCGTTCCACTAAATAGTTGAACTCCAAATAGCCCAAAGGCTCCACGATATGGAGATTCGGAAAAAGCTGCTTCAGCTGTGTCTCGTCGCCCCATAGGTTATAGAAGATCTTGGCTGTGCGCGGATGGATTGGGAATATGATAGGCAGGCCATGGACATTGGTGATGATCTGCTCCATGAGCTTGCGCAGGTGGTTCTCCTCGTCCACGTTGGCGGGACGGTGCATGGTCATGATGATGTATTCGCGTTCCTTCAGCTGCAAGGCATCCCACAGTTCGGTCTTGCGAAAACGCGGACGGTTCTTCAGCAAGGTGTCAATCATCACATTGCCAACATGATAGATTTTCTGAGGTGCACGCTCAAAAGCGTACTTGTCTTCTTCCAACACCTCATCTGTAAAACCAGACGAACCATCCATCACGGCTCCGGCACGCAACAGGTTGCGGTCGGCCACATTGCTTGTGGTGAACATGTAATCGGCCAGCGAGTCAGTCACCATGCGGTTGATTTCTTCGGGCATGGTGAGGTCCCATGAGCGGATGCCGGCTTCCACATGAGCCACCTTTGTATTGAGTTTCTTGGCTACGATGGAACAGGCCATGGTGGAAGTGACGTCGCCCACCACGAGAACGAGGTCGCTCGGATGGGCCATCAACTCCTTCTCGAATTCCACCATGATGTGGGCGGTCTGCTCGGCTTGGGTTCCGCCTCCACAGCCAAGATTTACGTCAGGTTGAGGGATTCCCAATTCCTCGAAGAAGGTGTCGCTCATGTTCTTGTCGTAGTGCTGGCCTGTGTGGACCAAGCGGTACGAAATGTCCTTCCCCTCCCCTTGTGCCTTCTGAATGGCATGGATGATGGGCGCGATCTTCATGAAATTGGGACGTGCTCCCGCAATGATGGTGACATTCATATAGTATGTTTATTCGCTAAAAATGACTAAAGTCTTCCGTCCACAATCTCTCTGTTCAGGAATCCCTTCACGTCGTAGATGACATGATGTTCTTTCACCAATTCGGTGACGTTGAGGCCGGCGAACTCTCTGTGCGAGACGGCGAGGATCACGGTGTCGAACTGTTCTTTCGGAAGTTCGTTGGTGATGTCGATGTCGTATTCGCGTTTCGCGATTGCCGGATTCGCCCACGGGTCGTAGATGGTGAGGTTCAGGTTGTATTCCTTCAATGCCTTCACGATGTCGGCGACCTTGGTGTTGCGGCAGTCAGGGCAGTTTTCTTTAAAGGTGAACCCTAATATTAATATGTGTGAGTTGAGTACCTGGATGCCTTTCTTGAGCATCAGTTTGATGGTCTGGTCGGCGACGTAAGCACCCATCCCGTCGTTCATCTTGCGGCCCGCGAGGATGATTTCCGGGTTGTAGCCGTATGTCATGGCGCATTGTGCGAGGTAATACGGGTCAACGCCGATGCAGTGACCACCCACGAGACCCGGCTTGAACGGAAGGAAGTTCCATTTCGTCGAGGCAGCCTCAAGGACGTCGTTGGTGTCGATGCCCATCTTGGTGAAAATCTTCGACAGCTCATTGACGAAAGCGATGTTGATGTCACGCTGTGAGTTCTCGATGACCTTTGCCGCCTCAGCTACTTTCATCGTCGGGGCGAGATGCGTGCCGGCAACTATGACTGAAGAATAAACCTCATTCACGAGCCTGCCGATTTCAGGTGTCGATCCTGATGTCACTTTCTTGATTTTCTCAACTGTGTGCAGTTTGTCGCCCGGATTGATGCGCTCCGGCGAGTAGCCCGCAAAGAAATCGACGTTGAACTTCAAGCCGGAAACTTTCTCAACGACAGGAATACATTCGTCTTCGGTCACACCCGGATAAACTGTTGATTCATAGACTACTATATCGCCTTTTGAAATAACCTTGCCGACAGTCGTGCTTGCGCCGTAAAGCGGAGTCAGGTCGGGATTGTTGTGTTCGTCAACAGGTGTCGGGACGGCAACGACATAGAAGTTGCAGTCTTTGATTTTTTCAATATCCGCCGTGCATACGAAACCGTGGTTTTTGATGGCATCCTGCAGAATGTCGTCAGCGACCTCAAGAGTTGCATCGTGTCCGGCCATCAGAGCCTCGCAGCGTTTCGCGTTCATGTCGAAACCGACAGTTGGGTATTTTGTCGAGAAAAGTCTCGCAAGTGGGAGGCCCACATATCCGAGGCCTACGACACAGATTTTTATGTCTTTATTCATGGAAATTGTATTTGTTTCAAATTACAGATTATTTTTATACCATTCAATCGCCTCATTCAGACCTTTGGCGAAATCGTATTCCGGGTCGTAGCCGAGCATGCGCTTCGCCTTCGAGATGTCGGCGTTGGAATGTTTGATGTCGCCCGGACGGTCGGGGCCGAAATGAGGTTCGATGTTTTTGTTTAATGCTTTCGTTAAATCGTAATAAATATCAATGAGATACTCGCGTCCGCCGTACGCCACGTTGAACGCCTCGCCGGAAGCCTCGTCAGGTGCGAGACATGCTTTGAGATTCGCCTCGATAACGTTTTCGATATATGTGAAGTCGCGGCTCTGCCTGCCATCGCCGTTGATGGTAGGCTGCTCGTCGTTCAACAACATCTTTATGAACTTCGGCAACACAGCGGCGTAAGCTCCATTCGGATCTTGCCGTCTTCCGAAGACGTTGAAATATCTCAACCCTATGGTTTTCAAGCCGTAATGTCTTGAATATTGTTTCGCCCACTCTTCATCGCAACGTTTCGTAAGAGCGTATGGACTCAACAAGTTGCCTTCCACGCCTTCTGTCTTCGGGAGATGCGCTTCATCTCCATAAACGGAACTCGACGAGGCATATACGAAAGTCTTCACCCCATTCCGACGCGCCGCCTCCATCATGTTCAGAGTGCCTTGTATGTTGTTGGCGCAGTAGAAAAGCGGCATCTCTATGGAACGTGGGACGCTTCCCCACGCAGCCTCATTCATCACATAATCAACACCTTCACATGCTTTCATGCAAGTGTCAAGGTCTTTGATGTCGCCCTTTATGAACTCGTAGTTCGGGTTATCCAAGAACAGATCGACATTAGACTGTTTGCCCGTCGAGAGGTCATCGAGGCAACGAACCTTGTATCCGAGGTTAAGGATAGCTTCACACAAGTTTGAGCCGATGAAACCTGCGCCGCCGGTCACAAGGAAAAGACTGTCCTTTGGAAATTTTAGTTGTTTATACGACATATATCGACTTAATTAGTTTGGATTTTTTGATTGGATTTTCAGTTATGATTTTGAGCGAAGCGACCTCTCAAAAAAAAAGATGACTTCATTTATTTTCAGAAAGATTTTTAGTAATGATTTTCAAAATCTGACGCATTTACCTGTCTCTTCATCGAGTCTCCAACATTCAGAGTAAACTCCTTTGGGACTGAAATTAATGAGCATTCCGAAACGAAAGTTCTGAAGTTTCATGTATGACCAAAGCTGTCTCCTGTGATCATCACTGATATAGTTAATTGCTTTAAGTTCCAATAATACATTCCCGAGGCCTTTATCTGTGGCTACAAGGTCAATTCTTCGCTTGACGGGAGATGGGCGTCCCTTGTAATAGACAGGAAATTCTTCTTGCCGATGAACGATAAAACCGGCTTCTTCCAACTCACAGTACAAACCAGCTTCGTAGGTAAGTTCGTCCATATCACTATGGAAATAGTTGTAAGAAGCAAATGCACAACCAACAATCTTTGAAAACATGTAGCGCATGGCTTGGGTAAATTCCAATTCGATCATATTAAGGGAAATCTATAAATGGGAAGCAATCTAAAAGTCTGTTAAGCAATTGATTTAGAAATCTTAACTGAAAATCATTCTGAAAATGTTCTCACGATTTTTTTCATTTTGGTCGGGCATAGCCCTCATAATCATGACCAAAAATCTATCAAAAAGTATTTACTAAAATATTGGACATCATGTAGTTAAATGCTGCTTTTTGCTTCAAGACAACAAATCACAACCATTAGTCTCTCTTGAATATATCTCTCGTGTAAACCTTCTCTTTCACGTCGTCCAAGCAGCTGTCGTACCTGTTGGCGATGATGGCCTGCGAGCGTTTCTTGAACTCATCGAGGTTGTTTACCACCTCGCTCCCGAAGAACGTGCTTCCGTTTTCAAGCGTCGGCTCGTAGATTATCACCGTGGCTCCCTTCGCCTTCACACGCTTCATGACACCCTGAATCGAACTCTGTCGGAAATTGTCGCTGTTGCTCTTCATCGTGAGACGGTAAACTCCTATCACACAATGCCTTTCGCTGTCCGGATTGAAATCGCCGCGATTGTAATAATCGTAATATCCGGCGGTTCTCAAAACCTGGTCGGCGATGAAGTCTTTCCTCGTCCTGTTGCTGTCAACGATGGCTTGGATAAGATTCTGTGGCACGGTATTATAATTGGCAAGAAGTTGCTTCGTGTCTTTCGGCAGACAATACCCTCCGTAGCCGAAACTCGGATTGTTATAATGATTCCCGATTCTTGGGTCAAGACAAACTCCGTTGATAATACTTTGTGTGTCAAGACCTTTTGATTCGGCGTATGTGTCCAACTCATTGAAATAGGAAACCCTCAAAGCGAGATATGTGTTTGCAAAGAGCTTCACCGCCTCGGCTTCCGTCGTTCCCATGAACAACACTGGCACGTTTTTTTCAATAGCTCCGTCTCTTATAAGATCCGCAAAAACATGCGCCTTTTCCTCAAGACGTCTGTCGCCCTGCTTGAAGCCGACAATGATACGGCTCGGATAAAGGTTGTCATAAAGTGCCTTGCTCTCCCTCAAAAACTCCGGTGCGAAGATGATGTTTTCACTTCCCGTCTTCTGCCTAATGCTTTCGGTGTAACCGACCGGAATCGTCGATTTAATGACCATTATTGCATCAGGATTAACCTGCATCACCTTATTAATAACGTCTTCAACGGCACTCGTGTCGAAGAAATTCCTGACGCTGTCGTAGTTCGTAGGTGCCGCGATTACAACGAAGTCGGCATCCTTATATCCTTCAACCGGGTCAAGCGTGGCATGAAGATCCAACTGTTTATTCGCAAGATAATCTTCAATATAGTCGTCTTGAATCGGTGATTTCCTGTTATTTACCATTTCTACACGTTCCGGGACGATGTCCACCGAAGTCACGTGATTATGTTGCGCTAGCAATGTCGCAATTGAAAGTCCCACATAGCCTGTGCCGGCAACTGAAATATTCATCATGTAATATATTTAACTGAAATTAGAAATTCGATCTTAGTTTATAGTGGATCTGTACCAGTTGAAAAGTCTCTTGACTCCGTCTTCTATCTCGACTTTATGTGTCCAGCCGAGACGATGTAACTTACTGACATCAATGAGTTTACGCATCGTGCCGTCTGGTTTTGAGGCATCGAACACGAGTTCGCCTTTGAATCCCACGGTCTCAACGACCAATTCCGCCAGTTTCTTGATTGTCAGTTCCTTACCTGTTCCCACGTTAATATGGCAGTTTCTTATCTCGCCGAGCGAAGGTATCGCGCCGCCGCGTCCGGTTGAATGGTTGCGGTCAACGGCACCGTCAACGCTCGCGCCGTAATGGACGCTCGAATATTTTTCGATCCCGATGATGTCTTTGAAATCGACATTCAGCAGGACGTGGACGGAGGCGTCGGCCATGTCTTCGCTCCACAGGAACTCGCGGAGCGGCGTGCCGGTTCCCCAAAGCGTAACCTTGTTGTTTTCAATGCCGTATTTCGCCAATATTCCGAGAATCGCGTCTTCGGTGGCATTTCCGTCAACGCCGAGAACAGGGCGGCGGTTCATGTCTTTCCTTATCGCGTCCCAGTTTTTGTCGGCGATGAGTTTCGCAAGATAAATCTTACGCATCATGGCTGGCATGACGTGCGAGTTTTCGAGATGGAAATTGTCGTTCGGACCGTAAAGATTCGTCGGCATGACGGCGATGTAATTCGTTCCGTATTGCAGGTTATAGCTCTCGCACATTTTCAGGCCGGCGATTTTCGCTATTGCGTATTCCTCGTTGGTATATTCAAGCGGACTGGTGAGAAGCGCGTCTTCCGTCATCGGCTGCGGTGCGTTTTTCGGATAAATGCACGTCGAGCCGAGGAACAGCAGTTTTTCCACTCCGTGGGCGTACGCTTCCGAAATGACATTGCATTGAATCTTCATGTTCATCATGATGAAGTCGGCGCGATAAAGGCTGTTGGCCATGATGCCTCCGACAAAGGCGGCAGCCAACACAACCGCATCAGGTCTCTCTTCATCAAAAAATCTCTTGACAGCATACTGGTCGGTCAAATCCAACTCGCTGTGCGAACGACCTACAAGATTGTCGTAGCCGCGGCTTTTCAGGTTGTTCCAGATGGCTGAACCCACGAGGCCGTGATGACCGGCGATATATATCTTTGAATTTTTATTCATTTTTTAAAATGTTAAAGCTGGCTTTTGAGATAGAGCTTCTTCACAAATTTCATGTCATGTTCAACCATGATCTTCACCAATTCCTCGAATGATGTCTTACGCGGGTTCCATCCGAGCATGGTCTTGGCTTTCGTCGGGTCGCCGAGCAGTTGTTCCACTTCGGCCGGACGGAAATATTTCGGGTCAACCTCAACGAGGATTTTTCCGGTCTTGATGTCGATGCCTTTTTCATTTACGCCTTCGCCTTCCCATCTCAACTCGATGCCGACATTCTTGAACGCCAATGTCGCGAACTCCCTCACCGTGTGATACTCACCCGTCGCGATGACGAAGTCTTCTGGTTTCTCCTGCTGGAGAATGAGCCACATACACTCAACGTAATCTTTGGCATAACCCCAGTCTCTCAACGAGTTAAGGTTGCCGAGATAAAGTTTATCTTGAAATCCCTGAACGATACGTGATGCGGCAAGAGTGATTTTTCTGGTGACGAATGTCTCGCCTCTGCGTTCCGACTCGTGGTTGAACAAGATGCCGTTCACCGCAAACATGCCATACGACTCGCGGTAGTTTTTCGTGATCCAGAATCCGTATTGTTTGGCGACTCCGTACGGAGAACGCGGGTAAAACGGTGTCGTTTCTTTCTGCGGAACCTCCTGCACAAGACCGAAAAGTTCCGATGTCGAAGCCTGATATATCTTTGTCTTCTTCTCCATTCCGAGGATTCTAACCGCTTCAAGAAGCCGCAAAACTCCAGTGGCGTCGGCCTCCGCCGTATATTCAGGACAGTCGAACGACACTTTCACGTGGCTCTGCGCGGCGAGGTTGTAAACCTCGTCGGGCTGCACCTGCTGAAGGATACGGACAAGCGACGACGAGTCGGTCATGTCACCATAATGCAGGTTGACAAGGCGTCTCTGTTTCATGTCTCGAACCCATTCGTCAAGGTAAAGATGCTCGATGCGGCCTGTGTTGAAAGAGCTGCTTCTGCGGATGATTCCGTGTACTTCGTATCCTTTTTCAAGGAGAAATTCGGCAAGGAAAGAGCCGTCCTGACCGGTAATGCCTGTGATGAGTGCTGTTTTCATAGTCAAAATTATTATATTTCTGTTAAGTTCTGTTATGGGTACAATTTACGTACCGAACATATTTCGGGGTCATCAAAACTCTGTATCTAACTCAGTTTCAATTATTTGTAAAATTCAATGATAATTTTTCCATACCTAAAGAAGGCATTGCTTCAAATTTGACCGCCTTGATTTTAGGTGGTTGCAAATTTAAGAAACATTTCGAGACAAATTAACTTTTTTTATAAATATTTTCCACACGTTTTTTAACAGTCTCAGTAGTTCAAAAAGATTCTGACAGGCAGGTGGTCGCTGTAACCGCCGAAATATTTCGGGCCGATGTAAGTCCTGAAAAGTTTCACGCCTCCGTTTGCCTCATCTGGCTGGAAAAGGAAATCAGCGTGAAATATCAATGCGCTGTTTTTCTTGTACTTAAGTCCTGTTTTCGCTTCGATCACCGACCTGCTGACGATAATCTGGTCGAAGATCTGCCAATGAAACTGATGTTTCAGAGTGCCTTCAAATCCGAGTTCGTTACCATCCGTGAAAAGATTCACGAGAACGTCATTTCCGCCGGTTTCTTTTTTTGACTTCGCGCCGAGTACATCACGGATGCTTGGGTCGTCGGGAGTGTCGTTGAAGTCGCCCATGATGATGATTTTCGGAATATGGCTTTTGTCAAAACAAAGAGAATCGACCTTGTGTTTCAATGTGTTGGCGGCCAAGGCACGCAGTTCTATCGTTTCCATCTCGCCGCCATATCTCGATGGCCAATGGTTCACGAAAACATGCAGGGTGTCCCCTCGCCTATCCGAAAATTTCGCATACAAGATGTCTCTCGACCTGAATTTGTCGTTATTCGGATTTCGTATCTTAATCGGTTCAGAATAAACGAGTTGCATCTTGTCGATACAATAAACCATCGCCACATCGATTCCGCGCCGGTCGTCGCCTTCGTAATGAATTATCCTGTAATTGTGCTTTTTCAGCGGTGTCTGATTGAAAACCATGTTCAAGACATATTGATTTTCAACCTCGGCAATGCCCATGACTGCAAGCGGCTCGTTTCCTGAAATTGCCAAGACGGTTTTGTAAACGTTGTTTCTCTTTTTGTAAAAGCGTGATTTTGTCCAATGCTGCGTGCCATTTTCGGTAAATTCATTGTAAATTTTGGTTGAGTCAACAAACGGATCGAAGAAATTTTCAAGATTCCAGAAAGCAATTTGAAGTTTCTCACGATTTTGGGCGTTGCTTTCAAATGGTATAAACACCAATAAAATAAGGTAAAGACACAACAACCGCCGCGTTTTGAAAAAACGAAAATCTTTCATATACTGCTAAATTTTTAAAACAGTGCAAAGATATGTTTTTTTTCATAAATTTGCAGCCTGAAAAAAATTTTTTATGACAAAGAAAAACGACAAAACCCAACGAGATCCCAAATTCATTGAAGCGCTGATACCGATAGCAGTACTCATAGGTTCAATTATTTTCATTGTAAGAATGTTCGGCGACGATTTAATGAGCGGAGGCGCACAGTTGGCGATCTTGCTTGCCACCGCGGTCACGGTGTTCATCTCAATGGTTTTCTGCAAAGTGAAATGGAGTAATATTGAAGCGGCGATTACAGAAAACATCAAAAACATAAGTTCCGCCTTGATAATGCTTTTCCTCATCGGGGCGATTGGAAGCACATGGATGGTGAGCGGTGTCGTTCCGACAATGATTGTATATGGCCTTAAGATATTGTCACCAAAGATTTTCCTGTTCGCCGCAGTGATAATCTGCGCAATAATTTCTTTGCTTACCGGAAGTTCATGGACGACCATCGCGACATTCGGGGTCGCGCTCATCAGCATTGGGCAGTCGTTCGGCATTCCCGTAGCTGTTTGCGCCGGCGCAATCATTTCCGGTGCTTATTTCGGAGACAAACTCTCCCCGCTGTCCGACACGACAATCATGGCTTCACAGACTATCGGAACGCCGCTTTTCACACATATAAGATATATGCTGATAACGACGACTCCGACAATGATAATAACTTTGATAATATTCTTGATAATCGGCTTTTCAATTGATATTCAACCGTCAAGCCAGACGATGGAGCTTTCGGGACAGATCGAAGGATTATTTAACATAAGTCCGTGGCTGCTGCTCGTGCCGGTTCTGACAGCTGTCCTTATCGCGATGAAATTGCCCACTCTGATCACTCTGTTCATGGCTTCCATTTTTGCAATAATACCGATGTGTTTCGCACAGCCGCAGCTAATGGGACTGCTCACCGGAACATCGAATCCTGACGGGATTGAAGTCACAAAAACAATACTTCAGACGATATTCAGTGGCTCGGAACTGAACACCGATGTCGCAGCGTTAGACAATCTCGTATCAACCTCCGGAATGGCCGGGATGCTGAACACAATATGGCTCATCTTATGCGCTGCATGTTTCGGCGGCGCGATGATTGGCGGAAAAATGATCAACTCCATCACCAACACAATCATTAAATATCTGAAAAGCACCGTGGCTATGGTTTCCGCGACGTCATTCACCGGAATCTTATGCAACATCTGCATCTCCGACCAATACCTGTCAATCATTCTCAACAGCAGCCTTTACAAGAAATTCTATGAGAAAGAAGGCTACGAGCCACGGCTGCTGAGCCGTACTATTGAGGATTCTACGACAGTGACAAGCGTCTTGGTCCCGTGGAACACCTGCGGAATGACACAGTCAACGGTTTTAGGCGTTGCGACATTGTCGTACCTGCCCTATTGTTTCTTCAATTACCTCAGCCCGATAATGACAGTTCTCATCACAGCCACCGGATATAAAATCAAAGGCATCAAAAGAGCAAAATCATTAAGAAAATAATTGATTTTCGACAGCTTCAATCTCTTTTTCAGAAAAATTCTCCTTGGAGTTTTTCAGGAAATCGGGTTCAATGATGAGACGTTCACGGAAGCGTTTCAACGCCGTTTCTAAAATCATGTCGTGGTCAAAGGCGAGTTTTGGCAAATCATTGATTGTAAACCATTTAGCCAATGCAGCATCATCTCCTGCTTTAACGTTTCTTATCTTGATTATTGAGTAAAACGCCACGGTGATAACGCGGTCACGCATGTCTCTTCCGGGGTCGCTGAACACCCCGACTTCTTCGATATATGCGTCTTCGAGCCCCGTCTCTTCATTCAATTCACGCAAAGCACCCTGCTCCACCGTTTCGTCAGGATTCAGGAAACCGCCCGGAAACGCCCAGAAACCCTTATACGGATCGTTGCCTCTTTCGATGAGCAAAACCTTCAGGCCTTCATTATCAATGCCGAAGATGATACAGTCTGTCGTGACAGCCGGATGTGGATATTCGTAACAATACATTTTATTTTCAAATTTGGCTGCAAAAATAAGGAATTTGAAGAAAATGTCGTACTTTTGCACTTTAATTTTTATGAAATGAAAAAATATTTTTTGGCAACTCGTCCATGGTCACTTCCGGCATCGATAATGCCTGCGTTGGTGACGATTTCCTTTGTTTTTTTCAACAAATCAATTTTATCGCTATCAATTGAAATAGACTGGGTTGCCGCAATAATTGCCTTGTTCGGCGCAGCGATTTTCCATCTTTCAGGAAACCTTATCAGCGACTATTTCGACTTCAAGCACGGTGTCGATTCGCACGAAAACATCGGGCAGACGAACCTCACGATTGTTGACGGAATCATTCCGGCGAAGACAATTCTGCGTTTCGGTATCATCATGATGGCAATCGGGTCAGCAATCGGGTTGTATCTTGTCGCAAGATGCGGACTGCCAGTGCTTTACATCGGTATCGCAGGAATGCTGCTCACGATTTTCTACTTTTTTTTAAAAGCCAACGCACTCGGCGACCTGTGTATTCTGATAAACTTCGGCATCCTGATTCCGCTCGGAACGTATTTTTGCGCGACAGGAGTTTTCTTCCCGCCGATTCTTTATGTCACCATCCCGACAGGTCTCTTGGTCGTCTGTATCCTTCACGCCAACAACATGCGCGACCGTGTGAACGACACAAAAGCCGGTGTCACTTCATTTGCGAAAGTCATAGGCACAAAAGGCTCGAAAATTTATTACATCGGAATGGTAATCATTGCCTATCTCGTTGTGTTTGTGAATGTTATATTCAAAAATCTCCCGATAATCGCTTTGATTGTCATCCTTTCACTCCCTATTGCTTTGGCGAACATGAAAAAGATGGCGAAATGCGTGGAGATGACCGACATCGCAAGTCTCGACGGTGAATCTGCCAAACTCGTGATGATTTTCTCGTTGCTTCTTTCAATCGGCAATTTCATCGCCCCAATAATTTAACACACAACAATTTACGATGAAAAAGCTGATAATTTCAACGTTGATTGTCACCGTCCTTTGGTTCACAATGTTCTCACCGTGGACCGCGCCGCACCTTAATTTCTGGGTTGCGATGTCAGTTTCCGGACTGATTCTGATGACGATTTCGTTTCTTATCGGCGGCACGAAAATCAACAGAAACGAGTTCACGTTCTCGAATATATTAATAGGTGTCGTGACCGCAGCGGCTTTATGGGGCGTTTTCTGGCTCGGAAACTATCTTTCGACACGTTGGTTCGGTTTCGCACAAGGCCAGATAAACAGCATCTATGACATGAAAAACGGCAATGACGTCTTGATTGTCGGGGCGTTGCTGCTTTTCGTGATAGGTCCGGCGGAAGAGATTTTCTGGCGCGGATATTTTCAGAGAAACATCACAGAGATTTTCAATAAATCACTGAAAATCAAATCAGAAACGTGGCGTTGGCTCGCTCCGGTTCTCATCACCGCTTTCGTTTATGCCGCCGTTCACGTCTTCTCGTTCAACTTCATGCTCATCATGGCAGCGTTGGTGTGCGGACTCTTCTGGGGGTTCATGTACAGATTCACAAAAAGCATCGTGCCTCTCATCGTCTGCCACGCATTGTGGGACGTGAGCGTCTTCATCATTTTCCCGATCTAATCTTTAACCAAATATAATTTCAAAATGGAAAACAACAGCTCATCAAAATTCAAGACATTCATTTCCAACGAATTGACAGGTTGGAAAACATCAGAAATCATCTGGCTCGCCATCGCTTTTTCAGTCGTGTTGGTCGGCAGTATCATCAAAGGGACGACAACCGTCTCACTCATTGCAGGCTTGGTCGGCGTGACCTGCGTGGTCCTTTCCGGAAAAGGAAAACTTTCAAACTTCGTTTTCGGCTTCGTGCAATGTTTTCTCATGGGCATCGTCGCACTGAAAAGTAGCCTTTACATGAACGGACTGATGTACCTCATCTATTTCGTCCCAATGGAGGTAGTCGGTTTCGTCACCTGGAAAAAGCACATCAACGCCGAGTCACAAGAAGTCATAAAAAGAAAAATGACGTGGGGCGTGCGTTTCCTGTGGATTGCCATCATCGCTGCGGCAACGGCGGCTTTCAGCTACATCATGAACCTCACCAACAACCAACAGCCGATTCTTGACTCATTCTCGGCGGTTTGTAACATCGTCGCAATGATCGTCGCCATCAAGCGTTACGCCGAACAATGGTGGATATGGCTGATTGTCAATGTTCTGCATGTCATACTTTGGTTCAACGACTTCAACGCCAATGGTGTCAACATCGCAATACTGCTGATGTCGTGCGTCTATCTCATCAACTCAATTATAATGTTGATAAAATGGACTAAAGAGGCAAAAGAAAACGAAAATAAGTAAAACTAAAGTCTTGAAATTCTTAAACAATTGAATTTCAAGACTTTCAGTTCTTTTTCAAAAATGTTGATAACTTTTGTAAAAAAAACCACACGGCAACAAATCATATCTGTAATTTTGCAGCCACAAGCAATATAAAGATTATGGTTTTTTCGTGACAACGAAAAATGCAAGCATCCGTTAAAATGCTTGCATTTTTGTTTTATAAATGAATTTTGAATTTTTTTAAGTCTTTATTCAACAACGATTTTTCTTGTGACAGTACCGTTTTCGTTGTTCATCTTGATGAAATAAACTCCTTTTGTCATCTGGCTCATGTCGATGTTCACAACGCCGTCAACGGGCTGTTCCTTCACACATTTTCCGGCAAGGTCATAAATTGCAACATTCTGATATTCAGATGTTTCAACTGTAAGAATGTCTTTAACAGGATTTGGATAGACGTTCACGTTTCCGACAAGATTTTCTTCAACGGCATCGTCTTCGATTTCCCTATAGTAATAATAATAGTCGCAGATGAAAGTGAGTGTGCCGCCGTCGTTCAAAGTCCAGAATTTGTCTTTCACCCTTGCATTCACTGTCCTTTCGGGGTTCGGCAATTCACCTTCCGGGTTTACGAAAGGAGCGACTTCGTCAAAAAGAATATTCATATCGTATTCATATTCATGACGTTCAAGAACGGAACCGTATTGGTCGAGGTTATCCTCAACAGTGATGTTGTTGTTTTCATCGCGGGTATAAACGACATGTGTGCTTAAAATCCAACCATTATAGTAGTAATAACTTTTTTCTTCAACGAGGAAACCATCGTCATTATAACTATATTCAATCATGTTTGACGGCTCAAATTCACCGCTGAAGCCTTCCGAATAACTGATCAGGAGCGTGCAGTTGTTATTCTCGTCGTAAGTGTAGTCGGCGGTTTCAAAAAGCCCCCACGTACCCAAATACATATCGTGGTGAACCAAGTTCCCGTTCTCGTCATACTGATAGTTGTACGTGCCTCCATGCTCGAAGCTGCCGCCTAAATAGTTGTAGTTGTCTCTCGTAAGTCGTTGATTCAGTTCGTTGTACGTGTATTCAACATAGTTTGCATAAATCCAGTTGCCATTCAAGAGCTGATGGCAGGAAAGTTTTGTGACGTTGCCGTTGGCATCGTACTCAAGGCTGTCGCGGACGGTTATCGGTTCGCCGACATTGTCAATCCAATAATCGGCGATGAGCTTGTAACTTTCATCATAATAAAACTCCTTCGACTCCATCAGGTCATCGGAATACCATGAATTAAGATAATGCGTGTAATTCTGTGAAAATGAAGTTGTTGTTGTTAAAACCGCAACAATGGCAAGTAAAAATCTTTTCATATAATTATAATTTTGTTAATAATAAATTCGCCCAAAAATACAATATTTTTCAATTAAATAACATTCAGTGATAATATTATTATCGAAACTCCGCCAATACATTTTGTAAACAAATGATTTACAATGACATCAGCACTTTATCAAATAAGAACTATTTTCTGTTCCCAACCAGCACCCCCGAAACCATCCAATGCGAGAAACTGCCGCCTTCGTCGGCTCCCTGCGGGATGGCGATGGTAATTGTGTGATGCCCTGGTTTTAAATGACTTAAGTCAAAATACGTTGGATTCGTGGCTGTCCCCGGACACCAGCCTGAACGCGAGTAGTCGGACGACGATACGCCGTTCCAGAAGTTGCCTGAGACAGGGTTCAGCTCGCGGTAAGTGCCGCAGTCGCAACGCCAAGGCGTGAATGTGAATGTCGTCTCGCCGTCAACGATGACAGTGTTCTCCTTCGGGTTGAACTCATCGCCGCCGTCCCAGCCGCCGTGTCCCGTCGTGATATACCGAAGACGCAGATTCTCAACGTTTTCGGGAATATCAAACTCCACAGTCAGGCTGTCGGTTTGGAACAGTCTTCCATAATTCTGTCCCGACATCTCCATCACGTTACATGTGTTGAAAAGCGGAAGGCTCCAACGGCAGTTTCCTTCAATGTCGCCGCTGTAATCCTGCGGATACGCAACTAAATCTAACGAAACCTTATGTCCGCCGCCATCGTAGTTGCCGATAAACGCGCCAATCAAAACATCGCCCGAAAGCCGGTCGGAAAGCTCGCTGACCTCCATCTTATAATACGCCTCATCTTCCCAGTCGAGACCGTCGATTTTGACGCGGTCGTTAAAATGATTCACGCCAAACGGAGTGAAAAACCTCATCAACTCGACAACGGGCATATAGTCGTTTCCAAGCCGTATTCCATGATATTTTTGCCCATTCCTATCATATTGATACGGAATGACTTCGATACTGTCAATTAAAGCGTCACACAAAGACAGTTTCCTGTCCAACGGAATCACGAAAATAGAGCCTGTGCGGTCGTAGGCATCGCCGTTCGACTTCTGATGAAGCTCCGCGAAAAGCTGATAATGTTCGGGCAAAATCGGAAGTTTCACGCGTTTTAAAATGATAGTTCCAAACGAAAAATGAATCACCGAATCGAACGGAATCTCACCTTTGAACTTCTCAATATTCGCAAAATGAATCTGGTCATCATCGAAAATTCTGAAACGTTTTATAAGTTTCTCCTTGTTGATTTTGTTAAGTTCCCTCCCACTCTTTCTTATTCCTAAATCATTGGGAATCAAATTATTTTTGATATTTTTGTCTTTTTTCACCGACTTCAGTTCCATAATGCGGTTTCCGTTTATCGCCTGTCTGACCATCACGCCTTTGAGGTAGCCGCGCGATGTTGTCGGAGTTGCATCGTAGCCGGGTTTCTCGGTCATCCAGACCTCAATGGTATTTGAGTTTATCGAGGTCTTATATTTAATGCAATCGTAACCTTTCACTTTCTCCGTTCCGATTTTTTCAAATGTCACATCATTGTTTTTCAATGAATTAACTGAATAAAACGACTCGCCATCCTGATAATTCATCTGGTAATAGACAGAATCCGAATCATAATCCACGAAAGTGAAATCCGTCGAGACGCCATCAATCAATTTGCCTGAAAAATCCTGCCTGTCATAAATTTTCAATTGGTTTTTGTAACGAATGACTTCACGGAAAGTGGTGTCGCCGCTGTCAGAACCTAACGCATACGATTGATATACAAGATGTTGTTGTGAAAAAACTGAAAATGTAGCGAAAATCGCACCTATTAATAAAAAAATACGTTTCATTGCAATTAAATTTTTTGCAAAGATAAAAAAATCGTAGATTTGCACTTTGATTTTTAAGCAAAAAAGATTTCAGAATTGTTATGAAAATTATATACCAAATATGTTGAATATGAAAAGATTTTTAATTCCTATCGCATTGCTTCTGTTGGTTTTGCAGGGCTGCGGCTCGAAGAAGGACTCCCCTCTTCGTGAGACAATCAAGTTAAATTCAGATGTCATGACGCCTGAAGTTCTCTGGACTATGGGTCGCATCGGCGAATTTGCAGTTTCGCCGGACGGTTCACAGGTCGTTTACAGCGTCACCGATTACACAATTGACGAAAACAAAGGATTTTCAAGACTTTACGTCATGGATGCCAATGGTGACGACCTCAAATGCATCACGAAGGGCAGTTACAGCCAATACAGTCCGGCGTGGACTTCAAAAGGGAGAATCACTTACATGTCTGCGGAAAGCGGCGACATGCAGCTTTGGGAGATGGATTCCGACGGCATGAATAAACGCCAAATCACTGTCGTTGAAGGCGGTATCACCGGTTATCTTTTCAGTCCGGATGAGAAACAGCTCGTTTACACGGCAGAAGTGAAACTCAAAGACAATGTGGCCGATGTCTATCCTGACCTTCCGCTTTCTTCCGGAAGAATCAACAACGACTTGATGTACCGCCATTGGGACCAGTGGGTTGACACATACAGCCATATTTTCGTCACTGATTTCAAAAGGGGAATCATTTCAAAAGGCAAAGATATAATGGAAGGCGAAAAATGGGAATCACCAGTGAGACCTTTCGGGGGAATGGAACAAATCGCCTGGACAATCGACAGCGAAAACATTCTCTACTGCTGCCGCAAGAAAGTTGGCAAAGATTATGCAACTTCAACAAACACAGATATTTACAAATATAATATCGCAACTGACAACACCGTCAACATTACAGAAGGCATGATGGGTTACGACCTTAATCTCTCTGTTTCTCCGAAAGGAAACAAAATCGCATGGGAAAGCATGGAACGCGACGGCTATGAGGCTGATAAACAACGACTTTTCGTCATGAACCTCACGATGGAAGAGAAAACCGACTATTCAATCGGCTTCGACCAGAACGTCACATCACTTACTTGGGCTGAAGACGGGAACACCATTTATTTCATCAGCGACAAAAACGCCACCGATCAGGTTTACTCATTGCAGCTCAATACCGGAAGCATCAAGAAAATCACTGAAGGCAAACACGATTTCGTTTCTATAGCCGTTGCCGGCGACAAACTCATCGGCGGGATACAGTCGATGAGTCACCCGACGGAACTCTTCTCAGTCAACGTGAATGACGGCAGTTTCAAACAAATCACACATGTCAACGATAACATTTTCAATCAGTTGACTGTCGGCAATGTTGAAGAGAGATGGATTAAGACCACCGATGACAAGATGATGCTCACATGGGTCATCTACCCGCCACATTTCGACAAGAACAAAAAATATCCGACTTTGCTTTATTGCGAAGGCGGCCCGCAAAGCACGGTGAGTCAGTTCTGGTCATATCGCTGGAACTTCCAGATGATGGCGGCCAACGGTTACATCATCGTCGCACCGAACAGACGCGGTCTTCCGGGTTTCGGTCAGGAATGGAACGAAGCCATCAGCGGCGACTACGGCGGACAGTGCATGAGCGACTATCTGACCGCCATTGACGTCATGGCGAACGAGCCGTTCGTCAACAAGGAAAAACTCGGTGCCGTGGGCGCGAGTTTCGGAGGCTTCTCGGTTTACTGGCTCGCCGGTCATCACGACGGACGTTTCAAGGCTTTGATTGCGCACGACGGCATGTTTAACCTTGACGCTCAATATCTTGAGACCGAGGAGATGTGGTTTGTGAACTGGGATCTCGGCGGCCCGTTCTGGGACAAGGAGAACCCTGTCGTTCAGTGGTCATACGCCAACTCCCCTCACCTCTTCGTTGACAAATGGACGGCACCGATTCTCGTAATCCACGGCGGCCTCGACTACAGAATCTGTTTCACACAGGGAATGCAGGCATACAACGCAGCGGTCTTGCGCGGCATTCCGGCGGAATTCCTCTATTTCCCGGACGAAAACCACTGGGTACTCCAGCCACAGAACGGAATCTTATGGCAGAGAAGGTTCGCCAACTGGCTTGACACCTATCTGAAATGACAAATTAATAGTTAATTCTTTCGACGTCGCGGTTGCTGAGCAAAATTGTCGCCACAGCCGCGACGCCTTCTATTTTTACGACGACACGTTTGCTTCTCTTGTTCGGCATTGTCACGAGAGTGCCTTCAACTCCCTCGAAAACGCCGGTGAGCACACGCACTTTCTCACCTTTCTTCAAATCGATGGATGCGTCAAGGAGAACGGCTTTTTGTGTGTTCACAATCTTGATGAAATTTTGCATCTCTCTCTCGCGGACAGTCTGCGGCTCCATCAAATCACCGTTGTTTTTGCTCATCAAAAAACGAAGAAACTCAAGTCTTCCCTGCTTCAGCTCCATTATTCTGTTGAAGTTTGAGAAAATAAAAATGTAATTGTGAACAAGAGCTTCGGTCTTCCAACCAATTGAAATGCCTTGTGAGTTTCTTATTTTGGTTCTTTGTGTCGGGACGAAGTTCTTGATATTCAACTCATCAAGAATCTTTGATGCATAAATCTCGCGCTGATAAGTGACACGCATCACATACCATGCATCTTTATTCTTGTCGAGTTTATCAAGTTCTTCCATTCAAAATTATTTGAGAGCTGCAAAAGTAATAAAAAAACGATTCCTTTTGAAAAATTATTTTTTCACTCCTCTCACAGCCTCGGCGTCAAGCGGATTGTCAGGCCAGTAATGCTTTGGATATCTGCGTTTTAGTTCTTTTTTGACTTCAAAATAAATGTTTTGCCAAAAACTGCGCAGGTCTTGTGTCAGCTGGACGGGTTTGAAACCTGGCGACAGAAGCTCCATCAGAACGGGACGTTTCCCATCGTCAACACGAGGCGTGTCGGCAAGCCCGAAACATTCCTGTAGCCTAACGCTAACTATCGGATTGTCAGCACCTTGACGGTAATCGACGCGGATTCGGCTTCCAGTCGGGACAACTATGTGCGACGGTGCGAGTTTGTCAATAATTTGTTGTTGTTCATACGAAAGCATCGCCCAAATCGCCTCGCAAAGGTCGATTTTCTTCAATTCACTGATGTTTGTTTTCAATTTCCCGCCATTTTCAAGATAAAACGGCAGCCATTCTTCTGTATTTTTTAAAATCGTCTCCGTACTCAAATCTGGAATTTCAAGTTCGGGATGCCATGATGAGACGGCGGAAATACGACGTTGAAGCCGTTCCACGTCTTCGGAAAAATCGAGAATGCTTAAACCGTCTTTAGCACATGCTTCACATAAAACCTTGACAATCTGTTTGTTGCAATTATCTTGAATCTGACGACTTTCAACAACCAAAGTCCCGATATACAATTCATTTCGTGCAACAACCTGACCTTTTTTGCTGTCCCAAGAGATATTGTCACGCTTTTTAGACATAGCCGTCAACGTCTCTTTTCTCAACGGCGAGGCGAGAAAGACATTCCCGCTTGCAGCATTCAGCGATGCCACCGCAAGCCATTCGTGCGACGAGAGGTCGTCTTTCGGATTTACGACGGCGTTGTCGCCGCTTGCAAGTTTGTATTTTCCGTTGTTGTCAAGAGATTTAGCGATGCGTTCGGGATATGCTGAAGCCACGAGTTCGCCTGTTTCAAAGGCATCGGGCGGTTCATTGTCGGTGCGTACATGAGCAAGGCGCAGATATTCATTGGCAATCAATACGATACGATTCCATTTTCCATCAGAATTGTTTTTTCTTGCTTTGCGCAGGAGATTGATTCTGGCGTTGATGTCGGAGTCGTTTTCCAAGGAAGAAAGCGGGTCTTTCTCTTCAAGGATTGCGGCGATGTCGGCGGCGAGAGCCTTCATCTTGTCATTTTTTGCTGTGACGAGCATCTTGGAGATTCGCGGATGGCAAGGCATCTTGGACATTGTTTTCCCGATTTCGGTGATATTGCCTTCATTATCAATTGCTCCGAGCATATTAAGAAGTCGTGTCGCCTGTGCGACGTTGGCAGTCGGGGGCGTTGTGAGCCACGGAAGCCTCATGACATCGTGTTCGCCCCAAGCAGCGATGTCAAGAATTGTTGACGCAAGGTCGGCGTCGAGGATTTCCGCGCGCCGGCATTCGGTCATTCGGTGTTCCGACATACGCGTCCAGAGGCGGTAACAGATTCCTTCGGAAAGGCGTCCTGCTCGTCCGGTGCGTTGTGTCGCCATATCGAGGCTGATACGCGCGGTTTCAAGATGACTCAAGCCGTTTCGCCGGTCGAAGACGAGATTGCGGTAAAACCCGGAATCCACCACAATCTTCACGCCTTCGATGGTCAACGACGTCTCCGCTATCGGAGTCGCCAAGACAACTTTCCGTTCGCCTTTTGCAGACGGCGTAATCGCCAAACGTTGTTCCTGCGGAGAGAGATTCCCGTAAAGCGGCAGAATCTTCGTCTCACCTAAAGCATCACCTATCAATTCCTTACATTTTAAAATCTCCGCCTGACCCGGCAGAAACGCCAAGATGTCGCCTTCGTTTTCACGATGCGCCCAGCTTATGATACGAGCCGTTTCTTCCGACACCTTATTAATATTAATGTCCTGCTCGGAATATCTTATCTCGACAGGGAACATGCGGCCTTCGCTGTTAATCAAAGGTGCTTTCAATTCGGAACAGATTGCCGTCGCGTCAATCGTCGCTGACATTATCACGATTTTCAAGTCATGGCGGATGATGTCTTGCGCCTCACGTGTCAGGGCGAGGGCGACGTCAGAAGCGAGGCTGCGTTCATGAAATTCGTCGAAGATGACAACGGAAACGCCGTCGAGCGTCGGGTCGGCGACGAGCATCCGCGTCAGGATTCCTTCTGTCACGACTTCGATTCGGGTTTTCAGGGAGACGTTTTTCTCAAAACGGATTCGGTAGCCTACGGTCACGCCAACTTTCTCGTTCAAAAGCGAAGCCATCCGTTCCGCAATCTGACGCGCAGCGAGGCGACGCGGCTCAAGCATGATGACTTTCCCGTTGTCTTTCAGGCCTTCAAGGATCGTCAAAGGAAGCAACGTCGATTTTCCCGCACCCGGCGGTGCAGTGATAACCAAGCTGTTACAACTTTCAAGCCTGCGATTCACCTCATCGGCTATCGAAAAAGCAGGTAATTTCAAAACCTCGGATTTGTCAATCATTTTTCAAAAACAAAATGCAAAAATAGTCAAAAAACAAATAGAATAAAAAATATTAAAAATCCAGATATTATTTGTACTTTTGCAACCGCATTCACATAATGGCATAAATATATATAATATTTTGATAATCAATTAAATAAATATGGGTTTAAACATTTCAAAATTAAGAAACATCGGTATTGCAGCGCATATCGATGCAGGTAAGACAACATGCTCCGAGCGTATTTTGTTTTTCACGGGCGTAAACCGCAAGGTCGGCGAGACACACGACGGACAGGCCACGATGGACTTCATGAAACAGGAGCAGGAACGCGGCATCACAATCGCTTCCGCAGCAATCACTACACATTGGAACGACCATCAAATCAACCTTATTGACACTCCCGGCCACGTTGACTTCACGGTGGAAGTCGAGCGTTCATTGAGAGTCATAGACGGAATGGTGGCTGTCTTCTGCGCTGTCGGCGGCGTTCAGCCACAAAGCGAGACGGTGTGGAACCAGGCGGATAAATACCGCGTGCCACGTATCGCTTTCGTCAACAAGATGGACCGCACCGGTGCCGATTTCAACGAAGTTGTCAACCAGATGAACAAGTATCTCGGCGCAAATGCAGTGCCGATTCAAATGCCAATCGGACAGGAAGATTCATTTGAAGGAATGATTGACCTTGTCAATATGAACTCCGTGATTTTCAAGGAGAAAGAACGTATCATCGGCCCTATTCCGGAGAACCTGAAAGAACAGGCCGTCGCCGCCCATCACAATCTCATTGAACATGTCGCCGACTTCGATGACGAGATTGCGGAACTTTACCTCGCTGACGAAGAAATCCCTGTTGAAAAGCTGAAAGCCGCCATCCGCACAGCGACCATCAAGCTGATGATGGTGCCGGTTTTATGCGGCTCGGCGTACAAGAACAAAGGCATCCAGCTTCTGCTCGACGCAATCGTTGACTATCTGCCGTCACCGAAAGACCTTGGCGCAATCATCGCACACGACCCGAACGACGAAGAGAAGACGATTCAGCGCAACCCTCTTGAAAACGAGCCGTTCTCGGCGTTGGCGTTCAAGCTCATCAACGACCCGTATGTCGGACAGCAGACTTTCATCCGCGTGTTCAGCGGCAAGCTCACGAGCGGCATGACGGTTTACAACACAAATAAAGGCAAGACCGAACGCATCGGCCGTATCTTCCGCATCAAAGCCAAAGAACGTGAGGAGATTACGGAAGCCGGAGCGGGCGAGATCGTGGCACTTGTCGGAATGAAGACCACCAGGACCGGCGACACACTATGCAACGAAGAATCACCTATCTTGTTGGAAAACATACACATCCCGCCAGCGGTCATCGAGATGAAGATAAATCTTGAAGACAAGAAAAACCGCGGGAAACTCGGTGAGGCATTGGCGAAACTCTGCAACGAAGACCCGTCGTTCCGCGCACATTTCGATGAGGAGACCGAAGAGACCATCATCGCGGGCATGGGCGAGCTTCATCTTGAAATCATCGTTGACCGTCTGAAAGAGGAGTTCAAAGTGCCGGTGACTGTCGGCGCACCTTCTGTCTCATTCCGCGAGACAATCGCCTCAGCGTTCGAGTGCAACTACAGATTCGTCAAGCAGACCGGCGGCAAGGGACAGTTCGCGCACACCGTCATCCGTTTTGAGCCGAATCCTGGCAAAGGCTTTGAATTTGTTGACGTTACAAAAGGCGGCGTGATTCCAAAAGAGTTCATCCCGTCGGTACAGAAAGGCTTGCAGACCGCCATGTTGAAAGGCCCGTTTGCGGGTTATCCTGTCGTCGATGTCAAGTGTGTGCTTCTCGACGGCAGCTTCCACCCCGTCGATTCGAGCGACATGGCGTTCCAGCTCTGCGCTCAAATGTGCTTCAAGCAGGCGTTCATGAAAGCGTCACCAGTCCTTCTTGAACCTACGATGAAGGTCGAGGTCAACACACCAGACGACTATATCGGCAACGTCACCGGCGACCTGAACAAACGCCGCGGCCGTATCGAGGCGATGCGCCGTTTCCGCAAAGGCTCACAAAAAGTCGATGCCTTCGTGCCGCTCATGGAGATGTTCGGCTATGCCACGGCACTCCGCAACGTCACGTCAGGACGCGCCAACTACTCGATGGAGTTCTACCAATATTCCCCGACACCAAAGGACAAACAGGAGGAAATCGTAAAGGAAAGAAATAAGGAATGAGATCACTAATAACTCACTACATTACAGAAACGGCATCCCGTTGATTCGAGATGCCGTTTTTATTTAATGCGCTTATCTTCAGTTCTCACCCGAAAATCTGATACACCCCGAACGCCACTATCCAAGCTAAAAACAAAGAATTCACCACCGAGAACGCCGCCCAACCGCGACCTACTTCCCTGCGCAATGTCGCTATCGTCGCTATGCAAGGGAAATACAGAAGCACAAACAACATGAACGCCCAACTCACCGCCGGCGTGAAAACATGCTGCCCGATTCTTGGTCCTGAAGTATATACATCATCACGCATCGCTTTGGCCAACGATGTCGTACCTTCTTCATCGTCAATGTGATACAAAATTCCCATCGTGCTGACAATGGCTTCCTTGGCTGGAAGGCCTGTCAAGATACAGACATTCATCTTCCAATCGAAACCAAGCGGACGCATCACAGGTTCCATACTGCGTCCAATCATTGCGAGATACGATTCCTCTTTGTTGGCACCGTTGCCGGTCTTGTCATTCGGGAAATATTCCAAAGCCCAGATGACGACCGAGGCTGCTAGAATCACGGTGGAAATCTTTTTCAGGTAATCGGCGGTGCGCTCCCAGATATGTGCGCCGGTATTTCGCAAAGTCGGTTTCCTGAACGGCGGTAGCTCTGAAACATAGTCGTTTTCAGCCTGTCTGAAATATTTCGTGCGTTTCATTATGAAAGCAAAAATTATTGCAAAAACAATGCCAATGACATACATCGACATCATTACCAATGACTTATATTTTGCAAAAAACGCCGCAACAAACAGCATATATACAGGCAACCGAGCCGAACATGACATGAACGGAATCATCAGCATCGTCAGCATTCGGTTTTTCTTATTATCAATGGATTTCGCAGCAAGAATCGCCGGGACGTTGCAGCCGAAACCAATAAGCATCGGGATGAACGAACGTCCGTGAAGTCCGATGAAGTGCATGATTTTGTCCATCACGAAGGCGGCGCGCGACATATATCCGGAATCTTCGAGCATCGAGAGGAAGAAGAAAAGTATAATGATATTCGGCAGAAAAGCAAGCACCGCCCCCACTCCCATCACGACGCCGTCGATGACCATGCTGCTGAACCAACCGTGAGGCATGACGCCACGGAGCCAGTCAGCAACGAAGTTCACGCCGATGTCAATCCAGTCCTGCGGATATGCGCCGAGCGTGAAAGTCGCTTCAAAAACAAGGAAAAGCACCAAAAGTAACAACGGCAATCCGAGCCATCGGTTCGTCAAAACGGCATCGAGCTTCTGCAAAAATGTATGGTCGCTGTCGTCTTTGCTGTGACGCAACGTCTCCTGCAACGCACCGTGGACGAAACCATGACTTGCCGATTTCATCAGCTCGGCGGGCGAAGTGTGAAACTCTCGCCTCAACATTCTCACCTCGTTATTTACCACATTCTCAATCACTTCATCGTGACCATTCAACAATTCACGACAGTTTTCAAAATCCTGTAACAGCCTGATCGCCACATATCTTTTGTCATAATCGCGCAAGTCGGGAAATGACGAGACGACTTCTTCAATCTTCCCGATGGAACGCTCAAGATCCTGACCGTATGGAACATGAGTGTGTTTCACGCCTTCGTTCTTCACGATGGCACCGATTATCACATTCAGAAGTTCGTTGATTCCTTTTCCGCTCGATGAGTCAGTCGGAGTCGCCTTGAAGCCCATCATGTTGCCAAGTTGTTCATAATCAACGGAATGTTCTGTGGCAAGAAGGTCATCGTATTTATTCAAAGCTACCACAAGACGAGAATGCATGTCAATAAGACGCGCCGTGAGATGAAGGTTTTCCTCAAGATTCGTCGAGTCAACGACATTCAGAATCAAGTCGGGTTTATGATTTTTAACGAAACCTGCAACACGTCTTTCAGTGACCAATGGGTCAGCGGCGGCATCAACGTCTTGTATATCAACGAATCTGATGGCTTGTCCGTTAAAGACAACGACATCAGGTTCGTCAGTTAAATCTGTATTTTTATATATTTGTTCGAGCAATGCGGTGTGGTTGCTGTCAGGCAAGCCGACCACAAGTACCAGCAGCTTTCGCCCGCGTAAATTTGCCATTCTGATACATGACAAACCATTCAAGCATTTTTCACATTGTCCACTACAAATAAAATTCTGTTCGTTCATCCTAAAATAATTTCAGTTTGCAAAAATACTAAATTTTAAGATAGAACGACTTCTTATTTAGAATTATTATAAATAATTTGTCATTTTGCGAAATTGTCATCATTCCAAAAGCGATAAAAGTGCTTTACGGGGCCGTATCCATGACCTATTTCGTAATCAGCGCCGGCGACAATTGCATCATTGATGTATTTTTTGGCTTCAGCGGCGGCTTCATGCAAAGAAAGTCCTTTTGCGAGGAACGAAGCGAATGCCGATGACATCGTGCAGCCGGTTCCGTGAGTGTTTTTCGTATGGACACGTATCGATGGAAGTTCATAAAAGCACTTATCCTCAATGTCATAGAAAATGTCAACGAGTTTTTCTTCAGTCAGATGACCGGCTTTGAGAAGCACCGAAGTACCGACTTTTTCGGCTAATTTTCGAGCAGCATCAGGAAGTTCCGACTGATGTTCAATTTTCATTCCACCGAGAAGCATTTCCGCTTCGGGTATGTTCGGGGTTATGACACGAGCCATTGGCATCAATTTTGCGATAAGCATGCTCACCGCATCTTCTTCAATAAGACGGTGTCCGGATGTAGAAACCATAACCGGGTCGAGGACAATGTTTTTGACATCAAATTTAGCAAGTGTCTTTGCGACTCCGCAAACCACTTCCGCCGAATGCAACATCCCGATTTTCACTGCATCAACGCCGATGTCTTCGATGACAGCCTCAATCTGCTGTTCGATTATATCAACGGGAATCGGGTGTACTGCCTTGACACCCAACGTGTTCTGTATTGTGATCGCGGTGATTGCCGATGCCGCATAACACCCACACGCAGAGATCGTTTTAATATCGGCCTGGATTCCAGCACCACCGCCAGAGTCACTTCCTGCAATTGTCAATACTCTATTATATTTCATTTTTCACAAGTTTTTTAACACAAGT
>JAUNNU010000162.1 GCA_030537295.1 Bacteroidia bacterium | reverse complement strand
TCGTAGTCCGTAAGCTGGTTCTTCTGCAGCTTGCCCTCGTCCATGATTCCGTTCATAATCTTGTTGAACTCAACGACATAGACCGGCGACGTGTTCTGCGCCAACGACGTGATGCTCAAAAAAATGATACAAATCAGTGCGATTAATGATTTTAATGAATGTGCGTGAATATTTTTCATGATGCGCCAGCTACTTTTAACTTTACAAACTTTCTACTTTCTAACTTTTTAGTCAAACACGAAGGAGTTCGCATCGATTTTATCATCGACGGGAGTCTCTTTCGGCTGCCATGTCCTGACGTGGATGACGGGTTTCGCGCCGCGGAGGTCAACCATGAGGAAGAGGAAGCCGGTGTCGCCGTATGTGCTTGAGAGATATTCCTGTTTCACCTGCACGCCGATCACGTCGTTGATGCCGCTGACGGTGTTGAAGTCGGTGTTTGTAAAGGTCAGGTTCACGAACTCGTTGTTATTGAAGATGCGGTTGAGGTTTGCGATGTACTGTCCTTTCGACAGGGTGTCGTATTTTATTTTCACTTCCTCCCTCATGTTGATGTTGTCGGACTTCTTCGTTTCTTTGAGTACTGAGCCGACGATGATGAGGGCGTTTTCGGAGAAGATCTGGTTGAGATATTCGCGGCGTTTCAGTGCGTAGGCTGTCTGGTAGTCTTCGAGGAAGTCGAGGAGTGTGAGTTTGGCGTCATTCGACCATTTGTCCTTCGAGAGTATCTGGCTCTCTGCGATGTCGGTGAGTCTGAATGCCAACGACTCCACGAGCATCGTCTTGGGGTCGATTCTGAAAACCACATCGCGGACGAAACTCACGCGGTTGTTGAAGTCGAACCTCATCGGGATGGAGCGGCAGATCACCTTGTCTTTGAAATCCAAGAACTTATAGTTTGGCGTGGCGATGATTTCGCCTTTTCCGGAGTCGAGCATGCTCTGGAACATGGTGAATCCGTCGGCGGTGAACAGCTGTCGTGCCATCTCGCTGTTGCGCTGATAGATGGCTTTCTCGATGGTTTTCATCATGTTTGTGTATTTCTGTTCGGGTGTCTGCACCGATTCCACGAAGGCTTCCGTTTTCTGCATACTCTCTCTGAACTCATTGGCGTAATTTCTCATCTCGTCTATGTTTTTCACTTTCTTCGCCTTGTCAATCTCGACTGTTTTCTTTGCGGAAGGGAAGTCGATCTGTTCGTCAAGGTCGTTCAATATGGAATATACTTCCGGGTCGAAGAACTTGGCGGCGTCGCGGTTTTCGAGGTTGATGATGAGTGTCACGCTGCTCATGTCGTGGTCAACGAGTTTTATGTGGCAGATGCCGTTGTTGACGGATGTGATGGCGGTGCCGTTGCCGTTGTTGTATTCGAAGTCGAGGCCGTTGATGCCGTTTCCGAGGACGTTCACGCCGAAGATGAACTCATTGTCGCCGCCTTTGTCCTGTCGTCTCGGCACCACGGTGATGTCGGAGAGCAGCGTCTCGGTCCGGCGCAGCAGCCACCGGTATGTCGGCGAATCCAGACCTGTGTCGGGGTCGATGAAGAGCAGGTTCTCGCCGTTTGGGTGCGAGTGGCAGAGCATCAGGCCCCAGTAGTAGTAACGCAGCGCGTCGCCGCAACGCAGCTGCTCCTCCGCCGCCATCCCCTGCACGATGTAGTCGTTGATGCGAAGCTCCCTCTGCTTGCAGATGTTGGCGAAGTCGGCTTTCTTGATGTACCTGAAGCACTTGGCCGTGCCGCTCGTGTTGTCGAGCACGAGGTCATACGAATTTTTCTTCAGCACCTCGGCGAAGGTGTGGAACACACGCCCGCGCTGTTCATCCTCGTCGTCGGAGTCCTGGAAATAGACGGTCTGAAGGGACTTGTCTTTCGAGATGTTTTCGAGGAGTTGCTCAATGGCGTCCTCGTCGGCCTTACGCTGGTTCTTGCAGTTTTCGCTCTCACCCCAGTAATATTCGGCGTTGGCCTTGATGCCGTCGGCCTTCTTGCGGTTATCGCGGAAATTCTGCGCAAATGCTGATGATTGCAGCAATATCAAAATTGAAAAAAGTGTTAAAAAACGGTTCATATCATACATTTATTTTAAAGTGGCAAAGGTAAGAAATTTTCTTGGAGATTGCGAAGACTGAACGCTGAATTATTTTTTCATCACGAATGGCTCGAAAATCTTACAGAGAGGACGCAGATGTGACGCAGCCGCCTGACATCGCGTTCAATATATGTTTGGATATAGCTTGGGAAGAAATCAGCGGGAGCTATATTCATATCGTAAATTCGCGGATAGCCTCCAATCACAAGCCATTCATTCAAATTTTACGACAGAATAATTAAAAATTTATGCAAAAACACAAATTAAATTTTATTTTTTGCAAAAGATTTTTCGATTTCATACTTCATGACAGCCGTCCGTCTCAAACGCCAAAAACGTCTCATTCGCCTTTATTCAGACGGTGCGTGCACCGTCTCTACAGCCAGATAACCACGTAAAACTAAAACATCGGTTTACAGCCCCTCGGCGTATCAGACGTACAGACGGGGCATGCCCCGTCTCTACTACGTTTCCCGCCTACTCCGCCTTCTTCTCCTCTCCTCTTTCTCTTCAGCATCTCAGACTGATGTCATCTGGTAAAGCTAAAGAACGAGGGCGAGGCGCAGGCCGCTGTAGTTGATCCTGCCGCCGGGATCGATGCGGTAGCGAAACGAGACACGGCAGACGCTCGCGCGGCAGCTCCTGCTACCGCCGCGGAGAACGCGGAACGAGCCCCACGACGGCCCCTGTGGGTTCGTCTGTGAACCGCTGCCGTAACTGCCGAACCGGTCCTGACACCACTCATAAACGTTGCCGCTCATGTCGTAGATGCCAAGCTCGTTAGGCAACTTCGTGCCAACAGCGCGAGTATTACGCCCGCTGTTGTCATCGTACCACGCAACTTCATCTATGACATTGCTCCCGCTGTACTCGTATCCCTTGCTCTTGTTTCCGCCTCTCGCAGCGTACTCCCATTGGGCCTCCGTAGGCAGACGGAACGTTTTCCCCGTCAGACCGTTCAGCTTACTGATGAACTCCTGGCAGTCGTCCCAGCTCACCTTCTCAACAGGAAGTTTGCTCCCCTTAAATCTGCTCGGGTTACTGCCCATCACAGCCTCCCAGAGTTCCTGCGTCACCTCGAACTCACCAATGTAATAGTCGCTCAAAGTCACCTCGTGAGCCTCCTTATCTTCGCCCATGGTGAACGTGCCGCCTTCGACTTTTATCATTTTGAATGTAACATCATTGACGGTGGCGACCATGTTGCCGTCGGCATCCGTCACCACACCGTTAGCGGGCTTTTGAGCTGCAACGGGTTGCGCAACAGGCTGCTGAACCACCTTCTGCACTGGCATCGACGACTCGCCCTCAACCAATTCGAACTCAACGGTTTTCTCTTCATTCAAGTCGATATTCACGCGCTGCACCGTGGTCTCATAGCCTTCCTTGTTAACAGTAATCTTGTGCATACCGCGCTTGATCACTTCCGACAAATAAGGAGTTTTTCCAACCAATTTGTCATCCACATACACGTCCGCGCCAGAAGGCGTCGTCTTCACCGTTATGAAACCGAAATTAGGCCTCAGCTCAACGGCAATCTCCTTCTTCTCCTTCTCCGTGAAGACAACGACATTCTCCTCCGTGATGTAGTTCTCGCATTCCACCTTGTAGCGATGTTCCGCGCCTATCGACACCGCCTTGCTGCCGTAGCCCACGCCAACCTTCTCATCATCGATGTAAATCGTCGCGTTGTCGGGCGTGGTGATGATGTTCAGCGTAGCCGTCTCCATGCCCAACACGAGCTCGTAGATCTTCTTCGGCTCGAGGTTGTAAGGCAGCTTGAACTCGTACTCGC
>JAUNNU010000052.1 GCA_030537295.1 Bacteroidia bacterium | reverse complement strand
ACTTTATGAACTTTCGTCTCTACTGTCTCTCGTACCTCTGTACTTCTTCGGAGAAATATTCGAGTTTGACACCGGCGGTGCGGAGCATCTCTTCCGACTCGGCGGCGTCGTGGTATTTACGCTGGCACACCACGCGCACTATCCCGCAGTTGATGATGAGCATGGCGCAGGTGCGGCACGGCGTCATCCTGCAATAGAGGGTGCTGCCTTCGAGGGCGATGCCGCGGCGTGCGGCCTGTGCGATGGCGTTCTGTTCGGCGTGGACGGTGCGCACGCAGTGCTCGGTGATATGTCCGTCTTCGTGGATCATCTTCTTGAAGAGGTGTCCGACCTCGTCGCAGTGCGGCAGTCCGCGCGGCGAGCCGACGTAGCCTGTCACCAAGATCTGGCGGTCTTTGACGATGACGCATCCGCTGCGTCCGCGGTCACATGTGGCGCGTTCGGCGACGGTGTCGGCCATGTTCATGAAATACTCGTCCCACGACGGACGTTTATATTTATGGTTTTCAATATCTTGAAGCACTTTCTCCACTTCGCGGTCGAGGTCATCGATGCTGCCGTTGTTATGGAACACGTAGTCGGCCTGCCTGATGCACTCGGCGAGGTTCTGTTTGTTCGGGTCGTCGGATGTCATCTCGCGTTCCTCGTTGGCGACGAATGTCTCGAAGCTCACGGAGTCGGTCTCCGACTTGCGTTCGGTGATGCGGTTGTAACGCATCATGCGGTCGGCATCGACAGCGAAGAGGTGGAAATTGCCTTTGGCGCGGAGCGCGGTTATCTCGCCCGGCGTGCGCACGCTCTCGATGACGGCGTCCTTGCCCGCCGAATAGGCGCGGTCGTAAAGCTGCTCGACGATGTAACTCGGCGAATGCTTAGCGCGCAGGTCGTTGGCCGTCAACGTCAACGTGTCGCGGTTCACCTCCAAGCCGCGGCGTTTTATCTCCTCCGCGATGAACGCCCGCACCGAATAATGAACGTAACCTTTTTTCTCAATCAGATATTCAACGATGGTGCCTTTGCCCGCACCTAATGTCCCTGTTATTCCTATTATATTCATATTTTTCCCTCCTGACACATGTCGGCAGCGCCTCCATGCACCCGGCTATTCAAATAGTGCCTTACAAACACCTTATCTTTTAACTTTTAACTATAATCTCTCCTCTTTTATATCTTTGATCCATTTGTCGATTCTCACCGGATGGTATTCTTTCATTTTTTCAAGAAGAACGGCCGGGTCGTCGCTGACAATCAGGTTGTTGTAATGGTCTTGGCGGATGAAGCCGTCGTGCACGCCGCGGTCAATCCATTGGACGAGGCCGTCGTAATAGCCGAGGGTGTTGTACAACGCCATCGGTTTCTCCATGAGATGAAGCTGGTCGGCGACGACGACTTCCGAGAACTCGTCGAGGGTGCCGAAGCCGCCGGCCAGCGCGATGAAGGCGTCCGACTCCCTTAACAATATCTCCTTGCGTTGGGCCATCGTCTTCGTCGGGATCATCTCTGTGACGCCGGGATGACCGATTTCGTGACCCAACAAAAAATCGGGCATCACGCCGATGACTTTCCTGCCGCGTTCAAGCATCCTGTCGGCGATGACTTTCATTATCCCGACGTTACCGCCACCGTAATACAAAACGCAGTCGTTGTCAGCCAGCACATCGGCGAGACGTCTGGCAGCCTCGGCGTAACGTTTGTCGAAGCCCATGCTGCTCCCGCAGAAAACACAGATATTTTTCATTTTCAAAAAATTTCGGCAAAGATAGGTATTTTTCACGCATATCGCGCAAATTTTCTCTCTTATCTCTCATCTTTAATCTTTAATCTCTAATCTCTCCTTCTGTTCTTCAAGATGTCGAGTGCGAGGAATATCGCATGTCGGAACGAGTCGGGGTCGGCGGCGTTTCTGTTGGCGATGTCGTAGCCTGTCCCGTGTGTCGGGGCGGTCCTGACGACAGGCAGCCCGGCGGTGAAGCTGACGCCGCCGTCGCAGGCCAAGACCTTGAACGGCACGGAGCCCTGGTCGTGGTACATCGCCAAGACCGCATCGTATTTGCGCCAAGCGCCGGTGCCGAAGAAACCGTAAGCCGAGAACGGCCCGAACACCAACGTCCCGTGACTTTTTGTCACATCCAACGACGGCTTTATCACCTCGGCCTCCTCCGTGCCGACAAGCCCGTTGTCGCCCGCGTGCGGGTTGAGCGAAAGCACCGCTATCCTCGGCGCGATGATGTTGAAATCATTAAGCAGTGTCTTGTTGAGAATATTGATTTTCCTGATAAGCAAATCCCTCGTCAGCACGCCGGAGACCTCTTTCAACGGGATGTGATTTGTCGCCAAAGCGATGCGCAAGTTGCCACAGACCATGACGGGCAGCTCGTCGTCATTCGGGTAGAACGAGCTGACATATTCGCTTTGCCCATGAAACCTGAAATTCTCCGATTGCATGTTCGCCTTGTTGACCGGCGCGTTCACCATCGCGTCGATTGCGCCGCTGCGGAGGTCCACCACCGCCATCTTCAACGCAGCCACCGACGCCTTCCCGGCCACCAGAGTTGACATCCCCGGCTCAATCTTCAGCTCCTCGTCAGTATGATTTATGATGTTTATCCTTTTCGGCTGAGCCTGTGAAGCATCACGGATGACATTGTACGTCAAATCATCAAATCCGAAATTTTTCTTGTAATAGGAGAAAACTCTCGACTGACCGTAGATTATCGGAACAAACGACTCCATCATCCTCGAATCTGATAAAACTTTGAGAATCACCTCGTAACCGATTCCGTTGATATCACCTTGCGTTATTCCGATTTTCGGAAGATTCTGAAATTTATTCTGTGGCAACATAGGGCTTAATTTTTGAAGCGTCAAAGATACAAACAAAAATATCGTTTGTCAAGTTTTAACAAAAATATTTTTTTTATTTTTGCGGTATGCAAAATTATAATTACACAATAGGAAAAATCGCCAATATCATTGATGGCGAAATAATTGGAAATCAACAAGATAATATCGGGATCAAGAATATTCTCTTTGACAGCAGGCTTCTTGTTGAGCCGGACAACACTTTGTTTTTTGCGTTATCAAGTGGAAGAAACGACGGACATAAATATATTGATGAACTTTATCGCAAAGGTGTGCGCACTTTTGTCGTAAACAATTCATTTCCAATAAATAATGATGCGACATACATCATCGTGGAAGACACCTTGGCCGCCATGCAGAAGCTCGCGGCGTTTCATCGCGGGCGGTTTGAGATCCCGGTCATCGGCATCACCGGCAGCAACGGCAAGACCATCGTGAAAGAATGGCTTTACCAGATCCTGTCGCCCACGTTCTCGGTGGTCCGCAGCCCCAAAAGCTACAACTCGCAGATCGGCGTGCCGCTGTCGGTGTGGCAGATGGACGGAAGCCACGACATCGCCGTCATCGAGGCGGGAATTTCAAAACCCGATGAGATGGGAAATCTCACAAGAATCATCAGACCGACGATAGGCATCTTCACCAACATCGGGCCGGCGCACGGGAAGAACTTCAAGAGCATCGAGCAGAAAATCAACGAGAAACTCAAACTTTTCGGCGGTGACATCAAGTCATGCGTTTACTGCGCCGACCAGCCTGAAGTCGCCGCCGCGATGAGAAACACCGGCATCAACACGTTTTCGTGGAGCAAGACCGACAGGAACGCCGACCTTTACATTAAGGATATTTCACGGAACGGGAACACGACACTTCGCGCAACATACAAAGGAGAAGATGTCGAGACCGTCATCCCGTTCATCGACGACGCATCAATCGAGAACGCAATACATTGTTGGTGTATTGCCTTGATTTTCAACATTTCTGAAGACTTAATCAAGGAACGCATGTCGCATCTTGAAAGCATCGAGATGCGAATGGAGCTGAAGGCCGGCATCAACAACTGCCTCGTCATCAACGACGCCTACAACAACGACCGCAACGCGCTTTCCATCGCGCTCGATTTCATGAACGCACAGCGTCACGACAACAAAGTGCTTATCCTCTCCGACATCATGCAGAGCGAACTGAAAGAAGACGAGTTATATCCATACATAGCGCAACTCATTGAAAAGAAAGGAGTTGACATCCTGATAGGCATCGGGAAATCAATTTCCAAATATAAATCACACATAAAAATCAAGAGTTACTTTTATGAATCGACAAATGATTTCTTGGCAAATCACCCGATGCAATCGTTTGAAAACCAGATAATTCTGCTCAAAGGCGCAAGAAACTTCGAGTTTGAGCGTATCATGAAGGTGTTGCAGATGAAATCGCACGAGACGGTGCTTGAAATCAACCTCGACAACCTTGTGAAAAACCTCAACTATTATCGCGGCAAGCTGAAGAAAGAGACCAAGGTGATGGCGATGGTGAAGGCCTTCGCATACGGCAGCGGCAACCACGAGGTCTCAAACGTCCTCGCCTTCCATCATGTTGACTATCTTACCGTTGCATACGCCGACGAAGGCATCGACCTGCGCGACCAAGGCATCAGGCTGCCCATCATGGTGATGACGCCGGAGACCAACACGTTCGACACAATCATCAGATACGGCCTCGAACCCGACATCTACAGTTTCAGATGTCTCTCGCAATTGGAAGAAGCTATCAATCAATTAGATACGATATTAAAAGAGCCTGTAAAAATACATATAAAATTAGACACGGGGATGCACCGTCTCGGCTTCATGCCGAACGACATCGACACGCTCATCGACAGGGTGAAGTCGAACCCTGACATCAAGATACAGAGCGTGTTCTCGCACCTCGCGACGAGCGACATGCCGGAGGAGAACGATTTTACGAAACATCAGATTGACACTTTTGAAACGATGAGTTCGAAGATTGTCGAAGCGTTCCCGTATAAGATTTTAAGACACATCCTGAACACCGCTGGCACGACACGATTCACTGAATATCAATATGATATGGTAAGAATCGGCATCGGTTTGTACGGTGTGGCGTCGTGCGACGAGGACCGCGGCAAGCTCCACAACGTCATCTCTTTGAAATCGACGATAAAGCAGATCAAGGAATACGAGGCCGGCGAGACGGTGGGTTACGGCCGTCACGGGAAGGTCACGAGGCCGTCGCGCATCGGCGTCATCCCGATAGGTTACGCCGACGGGCTGCGCCGCCAGCTCGGCAACGGTGCGGCTTGTTTCTGGGTGAACGGGAAGCCGGCTCCTATCATCGGCAACGTCTGCATGGACCTCTGCATGATCGATGTCACCGGCATCGACTGCAAGGAAGACGACACCGCAGTGCTTTTCGACGAAAGTCATCCGATTGAGGAAATATCAAAAGCCTGCAACACAATACCTTACGAAATCATGACCGGCATCTCGCAGAGGGTGAAGAGGGTTTATGTGAAAGAATGAGGAGGCGATGACATTTGTAACGAAGAATTTGTTATTTTTGCAATTTCAAAATTCAGTGTATGTCTAAAAAGAATCAATCTGGACGGTTAACAG
The DNA here is from genome assembly GCA_030537295.1 of Bacteroidia bacterium. Classification (GTDB taxonomy): domain Bacteria; phylum Bacteroidota; class Bacteroidia; order Bacteroidales; family F082; genus Limimorpha. The sequence goes on along the minus strand of JAUNNU010000052.1, from coordinate 12,883 downwards.
AACAACACAAAGAGTCAAAAGGAGTTGTTGGAATTTTTGGTGAAGAAGCCAAACACCATGACTTGACTGTCAGCAACATTTCACACGTTGTGATTGAAAAACTTCAAGATGAATATCCGCAATTGTCATTCAGACATAGAAAAAGTGTTGAAAAGAAAGAGATTAACGATGCACTAAAGAAAGTTGACGATTATCTTGGTCAGACACTTTTTGTTGAAAACTCAAGCATCATTCCTGATGGCGGAATCATTGAAGTTCAAGATGACAATGGCAATTGGAGGGTCGTACTTGTCTCAGAAGCCAAACATCAAGGGAAAGACATCGAAAATATTGCCAATGGACATCTTGTGGGGAAAAATGATGACCAAGATTTGATGGCCGCTGGCAATGCCATCGAAAGGTCTCACAAGAACATCTCCGAAATTGCAAATTTCATGTTGGCTGAATCTCACTTCCCATACGTTTTATTTCTCGAAGGTTCTAATTTTCTCACAGAAACAATATCTGTTGAAAGGCCGGACGGCAGAATAGTGACTTTGGAATACAATTCTGGAATGTTGAACAGATTGGACAGGCTGACAGCTGCTAATTATGGGATGCCAATAAATACAAACCTGTGCAAAAACAGATTTGTCAAACATAATGACAAAACCATAATGCTCCAGGCTGCTTCAATCTACACACAAGGCAACGGTGAAAAATGGAACTGTGGTGATATGCTTTCCGTAATGCTTGATATTTCAAAGACTTCCCTGCAAGTTCTTGCTACCGATTTGTTCAAACAACTCACAAAAAAACAATAAAACCTTTTACAATTATGTCTCGGAACGCCACAAATCAATTGCTTCAGAAAGCCCGAAAGTCTAAAAGCGACGAGTTCTACACTCAATATTGCGACATCGAAAACGAACTGCAACATTACACGAAACATTTTAAAGACAAGGTCGTGTATTGCAATTGTGACGACCCCAACACGAGCAATTTCTTCCGTTTTTTCGCAAACAATTTTAAGAAATTGGAGCTGAAAAAACTGATTGCTTCATGTTACAAAGATTCATGTTACGATTTGTTTCAAATTGGAGAAACAGAAAACGGGTTTTATTGCGAATATAACGGCGAAACAGACCACGATGGCAATCCTGTTACTGCTAAAAAAATCAACTTCAATGGCAATGGCGATTTCAGAAACAAGGAAAACATTGAGTTACTTAAACAATCTGACATTGTCGTCACAAATCCTCCTTTCTCGCTTTTCAGGGAATATGTCGCCCAATTGGTAAAATACGACAAACAATTTCTTATAATCGGGAATATCAATGCAATAACTTACAAGGAGATTTTTGAGCTTATCCAGAAAAACAAAGTTTGGTTGGGAGTTAATCTCGGCAGGGGAATTTCTGGTTTTATTGTTCCTGAACATTATGAACTGTACGGAACGGAAGTGAGTGTGGATGCAGACGGCAATAATATCATAGCAACAAACAACTGTCTGTGGCTGACCAATTTGGAAATTGCGCAGCGGCATGAGGATATTATACTCACAAAAAAATATTTCGGAAACGAAAATAACTATCCAAAATATGACAATTGTGATGGTATAAATGTAAATAAAACACAAGATATTCCAATTGATTATCAAGGAATTATGGGCGTGCCAATAACATTCCTACACAAGTACAACCCCGAACAGTTTGATATTGTCAAATTCAGAAAAGGCAATGACGACAAGGATTTGTCAATCAACGGTAAATGTCCCTATTTCAGAATTCTCATCAAGAACAAGAGATTGCAGAAAATTTCTTAATTCAAGTAGAATCCTCCATCTCTTTTAACTTTACTCTCTACTCTCTACTCTCTTAACTACTCCGCTTTTTTCAGCAGCACCAAATAAACCGGGAAGTGGTCGGAGTAGCCGCCGAGCCACACGCCGCCCGCGAACGAACGCCACGGGTAGCCGTTGTAACGTCCGCCGTGCTGTTTCAGGAACTCCTTGGAGTGGACCATCGGCTTCATCATCTGGTAGGTGGCGAACGGGTCGTTCTCGTCCTTGAGCAACGCCGGCGTGATGATCATCTGGTCGAGGACGCCTTTCACGTCGCGGTAGTAGCTCGTGCCTTCGCCGTTCTGGTGCATCTTCCACATCGGGTTGAAGTAGTCGCCTTTCTGCATTTCCGAGACTTTGCCTTTTGCGCCGAGATATTCTATGATGCTCTTGTTAGTCGGGTAGTCGTTGTAGTCGCCCATCATGATGACTTTCGCGTCGGGTTTCTCACTGAGGATGGAGTCGGTGATATGACGGCAGATGCTTGCCGCGGCGACGCGTCCGGGGAGCGAGCGTTTCTCGCCGCCGTAGCGCGAAGGCCAGTGCATCACGATGAAAGACATCTCCTCGTCGTCGAACATGCCCGTCACGACGAGCTGGTCGCGGGAGATGAAGTTGGGCTGTCCGGGGCAGACGAAACGGTATTTCTTCACGTTCGTCACCTTAAAATATTTCGGGTTGTAGATGAGTGCCACGTCAACGCCGCGGCGGTCGGGCGAGTCGTAATGTATGATCTGATAGTTGCGGTCGGCGATCTCCGGCTGCGCCACGAGGTCTTCGAGGACCTTGCGGTTCTCCATCTCCGAGAGACCGAGGACAGCGAGTCCGTCGGGTGACTTTATCTTGTCGTCGTCACACGTGCCGATAGTGGAGATGGCGTATGCCATGTGATGCAGTTTCGTGGTGTATTTCTCTGTGTTCCAGGCGTTTTTGCCTTCCGGGAGAAACTCCTCGTCGTTCTTGTTCGGGTCGTTGACCGTGTCAAAAAGGTTTTCGAGGTTGTAAAACCCGACGAGACCTAACTTGTAATTCTGGGCTTTGCCTTTTTCCTGCGCATTGACTGAAGTCGCCATCATTGCGACAAGCAACGTAAAAACGATTTTCCTGAGAAACATTTCCATAAATTTCCAATAAATTTAAGCTGCAAAAATAAGAAATATTCGCATAACTCAAATGAGAAATGTCATTTTAATTAATTTAAAGTTTTTGTCAGGCGGTTTGATTATTTTCATACCTTTGCAGCTTTCTTAAGACTTACGTTTTCGGGTCTTGGATTTTTGAATTAAATCTTTAAATTTTGAATTTTTGAATTTTTAAATATCGATAATCGCAAAGCGAATGAAAAGGTTCTTTTTACTCTTGACCATTGCTATAGCATTCAGTGTCAATCTGTTTGCACAAGCACAAAAGACTGACACCATCAGTGAAAACATGACATTGCCGACCATTGTGATGATTGATTCGGAGTATGATGAGACGAACAGTTCCACTGACATCTCGAGTTTCCTGCAGTCGTCGCGCGACATTTTCAGCAACATGGCGGCGTACAACCTTAGCAACAGGCGGTTCCGCATCCGCGCCTACGACTCGAAATACACCGATGTCATGATCAACGGGGTTGTGATGAACGACCCTGACGGCGGGCGTCCGTATTACTCAAACTGGGGCGGCTTGAACGACGCGATGCGCAACACCACCATCACTTTGAACACCGGCCTCGCCAGCGACGGCTTCGGCGGTGTCGGCGGTCTGACGGCCATCAGCACGAGGGCGAGCAACTACCGCAAGCAGGTCTCGTTGAGCTACGCCGCGGCGAACCGCTCGTACAACAACCGTCTGATGCTCACCGCATCGACAGGCCTGATGGAAAACGGCTGGGCGTTCACGGTCTCGGCATCACGCCGCTGGACACTGATGAACAACTTCGCGAGCTGGAGTGAAGGCACATGGTACGACGGCACCAGTTATTTCCTCGCGGCAGAGAAGAGGTTCGACAAAGAACACTCCCTCAACCTCACCGTCTTCGGCAGCCCGTCGAGCCGCGCCGGTTCCTCGCCATCGACACAGGAGGCGTTCGACCTCCTCGGGACAAATTATTACAACCCCAACTGGGGATGGCAGACCGACACCGACGGCAGCAGGTTCAAACGCAACGCCCGCGTGAGCAACTATCACCAGCCGATGTTCCAGCTCACACATTACTGGACACCGGACGACAGCTGGAAAGTCAACACGACGGCGTATTACTGGTTCGGCAAAGGCGGCTCCACCGCTCTCGAATGGGGAGAGGCCGCCGACCCGCGTCCCGACTACTACCGCAACCTTCCAAGCTACTACAAATACATGCTCGACCTCAAGAAAGACGGCTACACACAAGAAGGCTACGAGGCCTACATCCGGCAATGGATTGACGACGACAACATGCACCAGATCAACTGGGACAACCTCTATGCGGCCAACGAGAGAAACCTCAGGACCGTCAACAACATCAACGGCGGCACCGGCTCAATCACCGGCTACGCTTCAAAATACATCGTCGCCGAGCGACGCCAGGACAAGAACCAGAGCGGCCTCACAAGCAGCTTCACCAAAGAGTTCAGCCCCAACCTGCATCTCAACGGCGGCCTGAAACTCGGCATCTCGCAGACTCATTATTATCAGAAAATCAACGACCTCCTCGGCGGTGACTATTATTTGGACATCGACAAGTACGCCGACGGCGAGGCTTTCGAGATCACCGACGAGCAGCAGGTTGACATACGCAACAAGAACCACATCGCCAAGGTTGACGACATCATCAGCTACAACTACGAGGCCCACAGGAACAACGCCATCGTCTGGAGCCAGCTCGACTACGTGAAGGGTCATTGGACGGCATTCGCCGGCATCGAAGGGACTTACACGCAGATGTACCGCACCGGTCTGTTCGAGAACGGACGTTTCCGCGGCGACGGTTCGTACGGCGACTCCGAGAAGCTCAGCTTCCTCAACGGGAGCGTGAAGTTAGGCGGCACCTACGCCATCACCGGACGTCATTACGTGGTCGCTAACGCAATGTACAAGAGCCAGGCCCCTGAGTTCCGCAGCGCATTCGTCGCGCCGCGCGTCCGCAACACCGTCGTCGAAGGCCTCGACAGCGAGAGGATCTTCGCCATCGACCTCGGCTATGAGTTCCGCGCACCCTGGATGAAAGCCCGCGCAAGCGTCTATCGCACACAGTTCTACGACCTCACTTGGAACCGCTCGTTCTATTACGAAGAAACCGGCAAATACGTCAACTACATCATGAACGACATCAACCAGCTCTCACAGGGCATCGAACTCGGAGCCGACATCAACGTCTCACCCACCGTGTCGGTGCAACTCGCAGGCTCGACAGGCGAACACATATATAAAAACAGCCCGAAAGTCAACGTCTATGAAGACAACAACGCCGCACCTCTGTACAAGAACGAGACAGTCTATCTCGAAAACTACTACGTCGGCGAGATGCCTCAGACCGTCGGCGCACTCGGCGTGAAATACAACGCCCCGAAATACTGGTGGGTCAGCCTCACGGGAAATTACTTCGCGAACTATTACTTGGCCGTCAACCCGACCAACCACACAGCCGAAGCCGTCCAGCTGACATCATTGGCCGACAGGGAGAAACTCCTCGCACAGAGAGAACTGCCGAACGCCTTCACCCTCGACTTCTACGGAGGCAAGTCATGGAACGTGAAAGGCTGCACCATCCTGCTCAACGTAAGCATCAACAACATCCTCAACAACAAGGACGTGATACTCTACGGATACGAACAGCTCCGCAGCGACTACGGCAACCTCGACAGATTCCCCCCGAAATATTCATATATGTACGGACTCAATTATTTCGTAAGTCTGACAATCAGATATTAGGTTGTTAGGTGATTAGGGATTTAGATTATTAAAATTAAGATTAAAGTTAAAAAATAAATATCATGAAGAAGAATTATTTGGTACTATTATTAATAGGTGTCGTGATGTTGGCATCTTGCAAAAGGGACAAAGTGGATCCTCCGATGCCGGGTTCGTCGCTTCCATTCATCACCTCGTTTGAAAGCAGCTTCGGCTCATACACCCCTTACAACGTGAAAGGCGACCAGACTTGGGTGATCGACTATTCATCAGCGAAGATGGCCGGCGCGGAGAAAGACGAGAGCGGCACTTACGTGAACTATGAAAACGAAGACTGGCTCATCTCACCGTCGGTGACAATTTCAGGCGTGAAGAACGCCAAGTTCAGCATGGAATACATCGCCTGCTATTTCAACGACCTCGACAGAGATGTCAACGTCATGGTCTCCACAAACTATGAAGGCAACGCGCCTTCAACGGCGACATGGGAGGAACTCCCCATCGAACTCGTGGGCAGCTACAACTGGAACGTGTGGAACACCGCGGAAGTCAGCTTGGACAAATACCTCAACCAGACCGTCACCGTCGCCGTCAAATACCTCTCCGACAACGTGAAGGCCGGCACCATCGAAGTCAAGAGCATCAGCATCGTCGAAGGGAAAGCAAACAATGGCGGCGGCGGAGACATCCAGAAACTCCCTTACTATCAGGACTTCTCGACATCATTCGGGACATACTGCACGAAGAACATCACCGGCGACCAGAAATGGGTCATTGACTATTCGTCAGCCAAGATGGCCGGCTCCGTGAAAGAGAACGGCGTTTACGTGAACTATGAAAACGAAGACTGGCTCATCTCGTCACCGGTGGAAGTCACCGGCGTCCAGAACGCCAAGATGGTCGTAAGCTACATCGCCTGTTATTTCGGGAACAGCATCGACAATGACCTTACAGTCTGGGCATCGACCGATTACACATACGGCAACGAGCCATCGACGGCATCATGGACAAAGATTCCGGCATCATGGACTTTGAGTTATAACTGGAACACGTGGTGCCTGTCAGAATTCAGCCTCAACAGCTTTGTCGGGCAGACCGTCACCATCGCGGTGAAATATCTCTCGACCACAGCCAAGGCCGGGACCGTTGAGATTCAGTCGATAAGCATTGAAGAAGGTCAGGCCAGCGGCGGCGGAGAAGGCGGCGAGGTTCAGGAGATGCCTTACTATCAGGACTTCTCGACGTCATTCGGCACGTTCTGCACCTACGACATTGACGGAGCGGAGAGCTGGGGCATCGACTTCCACACGGCAAAAATGACCGGACACGTGACCGTCGGCACGGAACACGCCAACGAAGACTGGCTCATCTCGTCGCCGGTGTCGCTCAGCGGTGACGAAATCGTGTTGAGCATCAATTACATCGCACGTTATTTCAACAACCTGAGCGAAGACATCACCGTGTGGATGTCAACAGACTACACCTTCAACGACAACCCTTACAACGCGACATGGACGAAGCTCCCTGCGACATTCGTCTCCGGTTCCGACTGGGACACGTTCTACAATGCGGAAGTTGACCTCAGCAGCCACGCCGGTAAGACAGCCACCTTCGCGGTGAAATATCTGTCAACCAACGAAAAAGCCGGCACCATCGAGATCAAGCACATCAGCGTCGAAAACGGCGGCGTCACGCCACCTCCGACAGGCGTGATTTTCAGCGAGACATTCGCTTCCGGCCAGGGCGACTTTGAAATCGTCAACGTAAACCTCGGTGGCTCACTGACATACGTCTGGAAACACAACTCACAGTATTCATGCATGAAGGCGAGCGCATACGCCAACAACACCAACAACGAATCCGAGAGCTGGATTGTGTCGCCGGCCATAGATATGAGCGCAGCCGGCAGCGCATTCCTCTCATTCTACCACGCTTACAAATTCGGCGCGAACCATGAAGAAGAGATGACAGTCTGGGCGACCACAAGCTACAACGGCGACGTCACCACGACAGACTGGGTGAAACTTGAAATCCCGATATATCCTGCCGGAACCAATTGGACATTCGTCAACTCTGGCGTCATCGACATGAGCGAATTTGCGGGAGAGAGAGAAGTCGTCATCGGCTTCAGATATGAGAGTTCAAGCACAGCCGCCGCCACATGGGAGGTCAAAGACATTTTGATTGAAGAATAAATTATTGTTAATCTTTGAATTAGATGATTATGTTTAAGAATATTAAAAGATACGGTCTCTTGATTCTCGTCGCCGCCATGACATTGAGTTCATGCGTCAAGAAGGATGCGAGACAAAACAACTATCCGGCGCCGGTCATCCCTGAACCGGCCATTGGCACCGTCTTCACCGTCGGGCAGATCCTCGACGTATGGAGAGACAGCGGAGCGCAGCCGAACTACGTGAACGACACCATCTTCAAGGACGACTGCTCGGTCTATGGCATCGTCACCGACGACGAGACGTCGGGCAACCTTTACAAGGCGTCGTTCATCCAGGACCGCGCCGAAGGCGAAGCCATCGAACTTTATCTGAAAGGCGTGAGCGGACTCCGCATCGGAGACTCGGTGAGGGTCTGTCTCAAAGGTGCCGTGCTCGGCGCATACAGAGGCACACCTCAAATCCAGAATCTCGACCCGATCAACATAATTGTTTTGAAAAATGAACAATATATCGAGCCGATCGTTGTTAATATAAATGAAATTGAGAATCATCTCTGCCAGCTTGTCAGGCTCGAGACCGTGCAGTTCCTCACTCCGGACACCACATGGGCCGACCCGGACGGCTATGGCGAACGCACTCTTCAGCAGTTTGATGAAAACGGCGGGTTCGTTGGCGAGATAATGGTGAGGACAAGCAACTACGCCGCCTTCGCGGAAAAACAACTTCCGCAAGGCAACGGCTACCTCAACGCCATCGTGACGGTTTACACGTCATCATCTAATGAAACCTGGCAGTTGGTGGTGAGAGGCGTCAGCCCGGCAGAGGTGTTAATGGAAGGACCCAGATACAACTAAATCATTGAATTATGTCAGAAAACCTTGTAATAATCCCGACTTATAACGAGAAGGAGAACATCGAGAAGATCATACGTTATGTCTTCAACCTGCCGATGCAGTTTCACATCCTGATCATCGAAGACAACAGTCCTGACGGCACTGCTGACATCGTAAAACGTCTGATGCAGGAATTCCCCGACAGGCTTTTCATCGAAGAGAGGAAAGGCAAGCTCGGCCTCGGCACCGCCTACATCCACGGTTTCAAGTGGGCTTTGGCGCGTGACTACCAGTACATCTTCGAGATGGACGCCGACTTCTCGCACAACCCCGATGACCTCATCCGTCTTCACGACGCCTGCGCCAACGGTGCCGACCTCTCCGTAGGCTCCCGTTACAAATGCGGCGTCAACGTGGTCAACTGGCCGATGGGAAGAGTGCTGATGTCGTATTACGCCTCGGCGTATGTGCGTTTCATCACCAGAATCAAGGTGCGCGACACCACCGCCGGCTTCGTGTGCTACACACGCAAAGTGCTTGAGACCATCGACTTCGACAGAATCAAATTCGTGGGCTACGCCTTCCAGATCGAGATGAAATACACGGCATGGAAGCTCGGCTTCAACATCGAAGAAGTGTCAATCATCTTCACCGACCGCCGCGAAGGAACGTCAAAGATGTCGAAAGGCATCTTCAGAGAAGCCATCTTCGGGGTGCTCAACCTGAGATGGAGAGGCATTACTGGTAAAATTAAAGCAAGGAAACAATAATGAATTATATCATTGAAAATGCGACACTTGTCAACGAAGGAAGCACTTCGCTGGCAAGTGTTTTTGTTAAAGACGGGGTCATCGAAAAAATAAATCCGACAGATTGTAGAGACGTGGCAAATTACAATGTCATCGACGCGACAGGTTTGTTATTGTTACCCGGTGTCATCGACGACCACGTTCATTTCCGCGAGCCGGGACTGACGCACAAGGCCGACATCGCATCCGAGAGCCGCGCAGCCGTGGCTGGTGGCGTGACATCGTTCATGGAGATGCCAAACACCAACCCGCCGACACTCACACAGCAGCTGCTTCAGGACAAATACGACCTCGCCGCCGAGAAGTCGTGCGCCAACTACTCGTTTTACATGGGCGTTTCAAACAACAACATGGACGAGGTACTCAAGACCGACCCGAGACGTGTGTGCGGAATCAAGGTGTTCATGGGGTCGAGCACCGGCAACATGCTCGTGGAAGACGGCGGCACGCTCAGCACTTTGTTCAAGGAAGCACCGTGCCTCGTCGCCGCACATTGCGAAGACGACGCCACCATCAAGGAGATGAGAGATGAGAGATTAGAGATGAAAGATGAAAGGGGAATCGGCGCATGGTTGCATCCTGTTATCAGAAGTGCGGAGGCATGTTACAAGTCATCGTCGAAGGCGGTGGAGCTCGCGGTGAAATACGGCGGTCGGCTTCATGTGATGCACGTCACCACCGAGAAGGAGCTTTCGCTTTTCAGAAACGACATCTCGTTGAGAGACAAGAAGATAACCGCCGAAGCGTGTCTGAACCATCTCTGGTTTTCCGACAAGGATTACGATAGGCTCGGCAATATGATAAAGGTGAACCCCGCGATAAAAAGCGAGAAAGACCGTTTGGCGTTGCTGAATGCGCTCGTTGACAACCGCATCGACGTGATTGGCACCGACCACGCGCCTCACACCTTGGAGGAGAAGATGAGTCCGTACGCCACGGCACCGTCGGGAGCGCCGTCGATACAACACGTGCTTCCGTGCATGCTTGAGCTTGCAAATCAAGGACTTCTGAGCATCACGAAAGTCGTGGAATTGATGTCGCACAATCCGGCGACGCTTTTCAACATCCGGCGACGTGGTTTCATCCGCGAAGGTTATTACGCCGACTTAGTGCTCGTTGACCCGCACAAACCGCAGACAATCAGCAATTCAGGCATCTTGTCGAAATGCGGCTGGACCCCATACGACGGCACCGGGCTTCACAGCAGCGTCACCCACACCTTCGTGAACGGCGAATTGGTGTATCACAACGGCAAAGTCATTGACGGTGTGAGAGGAATGAGATTGGAATTTGAGAGAGTTTAGGTGGAAATTTCTGCAAGTAAATCTTCGAGAACATATTGGTCACTCATCAGCTGAAGCCCCGTTCGAGGGTCAGAAAGCTGACGGCTGATGTTAGATTTGTAATACAAATCAAGTGCCTGTTCAGGACTTATTGACAGTTTTTCTGCTAAAAGCATGACTATACGGCTCTGTTTACGCCAAAGTACAGAATCTCTCATAATTATAATTTGTAACTATAAGAATATTTCAAGAAACCATAGCCGAATAAAGCGGACCTTTCCTGATTGCGATGACTTGCGCCCATTTTTCTGCTTGTCCTTTGATAGTTGTCAAATAAAAGCCCTGTCCAAAATCAACTTTTGTTCGTCCTTTTCCCACTTCAGGTTTCTCAACTTCCGTATATGATCCATGATATAGAGTTATCATTTTGCCGCCTCCCAATTTCTAAGAGTTTCAACAGTTGCATCTGCGAGCCATTGAACACTTTGAGTATGAAGTTCTTCATAATATTTCAAAAGATAATTATGTATTAATCCAAGAGCTTTAAGACGAGCATACACTTCTTGACCTGATACATTCATCTCACGTGCGGCGCTTTCAATTGCCATAACCGCAAGATGGATATTGTTGTATTCATTTGAAGAACTCATATAATTTTTTTTGCAAAAATACACTTTATTTTCAAACACATAAGTTATTTTCATGTAATTCAGTTATTTTTATTATTTTTGCGGCTTAAAATTTATTTTTATGAGAAAATTATTTTACATTGTCTTTTCTGTATTTATTTTTGCTTCCTGCGCGACAGACGAGACCCGTCACAGCGAGAAGGTCGTGCGCCGTCACGACAACAACAGTCCGTGGATTGTGTTCTGTTACGACGTGACCGGCAAGGACAGCGTCTGGGTCAGTGAGAAATGGTTTCACGACAACGGTGTCCTGAACCTCGAAGGCCCTATCGTGAACGGCAAGCGCGAAGGTCATTTCAAAGGCTATTACCCTTCCGGGAAACTCATGAGCGAAGGCGATTTCAAGAACGGTCTGCGTGAAGGCCGCGGCGTGGTGTATCACGAGAACGGCAGCGTCAGCATCGAGGGCGACTACAGAGAAGGCGATCCCGCTGGAATCTGGACATTCTACAACGAGGAAGGCGAGATAATTGATGTCCATGATTTTCAATAATATATTGTCAACAGACAACGATTCGTGCAATTCGTTTGATTCGTGGTCAAAAAAACAGGTACTTCATTCGTTTGATTCGTTTAATTCGTGGTGAAAAGAAAGGAGGGTTTTGTGTTTACTGTGTTTTCCGATGAGAGTTTCATGCGTCAGGCCTTGATAGAGGCACGCGCCGCCGCCGATGCCGACGAGGTACCGGTGGGAGCCGTCGTCGTCGTCAACGACAAAATCATTGCCCGCGCGCACAACCAGGTCGAGCTGCTTCGTGATGTCACGGCACACGCCGAGATACTCGCGATAACAGCGGCGTGCAACGCGCTCGGCACCAAATACTTGGACGACTGCACGCTCTACGTCACCCTTGAGCCGTGTGTGATGTGCGCCGGCGCATTGGAACACTGCCATATAAAAAAGGTGGTGTGGGCCTGCGACGACCCAAAAAACGGCTTCCGACGTTTCGGCAACCTCCTGCACCCAAAGACCGAAGTCGTCACCGGCGTCCTGAAAGACGAATGCCTTGAAACGTTGACGAGTTTTTTTAAGGTAAAAAGGTGATCAGGTGAAAAGGTATTCAGAAGTCGGCGCACGAGGGTTTCCTCCCTTGTGCGCCGATTTTCTGTTCGCGTCCGCACTGCTCGGCAAGCACATCACGCATTTTCGGAGTCGCCCGGCATGGTGCAAAAAAAAATTCAAAAAAAAGGTTCACGGTATTGAAAAAAGATGTAATTTTGCCGCCTATGAAGAAAACTAACGTAAAATATAATAATCGATGGGTTGGTTCGCCGATTTTGACGGACAGCGTTTATAATTTTACCCCCCCCCGTTGCATAATTCGTTGTAAAGCAATAATCTACAGTTTATTCAGAAATGTCGCCGCTGACCGCAAGTCAGGGGCTTTCGGCGT
>JAUNNU010000161.1 GCA_030537295.1 Bacteroidia bacterium | reverse complement strand
TCTACAGTTTATTCAGAAATGTCGCCGCTGACCGCAAGTCAGGGGCTTTCGGCGTATTGCCCTTGACTAAAACAGTGCTGAAAAAAGTAAATTTGATAGTTTTGTTATTTGTATTTGCTTTAGGATTTTCGCAGTGCAGGAAGCCTGTCCTGAATAATTTCAACACGGACGGCCAGAAAAAAGCAATCTCTTTTTCAACAGGTGATGCCAAAGGGGAGTTCGGAACCGCCGGCAACAAGCTGAATTATACATGGAAAAACGATGACATCATTTTTGTTTATGCTTGTCCGAATGATTATGCCGAAGGCGTGGTCACTGATTTCAGCAACGGGACATTCTGCGGCGTGCTGTATCTGATCGGCGGCAAAAACACAACTTCGGGTGAATTCTATAACAGCATTACCATTCCAAACGGAACGAAGACTTTGCGGTTTGTGCATTACGGCAGTGGTGTAACGAAAAATGACATCGATGGAACAGCTTCTGTATCGTTCGCTACACAAAACGGGACACTTTCTGAAATCTCAACAAAGGTGGTTGCATTCTGTGACATGAAATATAATCCTGACAAAGTAAAGTACGAGGGTGGAAGACTCATTGTCCAGTTCGCCATTGCGTATTTTTCATTCAGTAATTTTGGAACTGGCGACTTGACTGTCTGCAACACCACCGGCACTACTTTGAGCATATCCACAAAAGGCGTGTTAAGCTATTCTGGCTCAAATGTTTCGACATTGACAAATAGCGCAGCAGCATCGAATTGCTATGTTGTCTTCACACCTGATAACAGTGCAACGACACACACATTCTATGCAAACAAGAAATTCTGTGACATAAGCCAAAAGTTCTCAATAAATGGTTTATATTCAGACGGTTCGGGCAATGCTGTTACAGTCACCGCTACTTCAGGAGACGTGACGAGTACTAATCCTAACGCCGGACTTTTGCCGGGTGTTTTCTCTGTCGGTGCGAACAAAAAAGTTCGTTTTTCAAGAGGAAACCTACAGTGGTTGGCAAGTGCAAATAGATTCAGGTTTGCACAGGAACAGTATCATTATCTTGGCATAGCTGGTTATACGTATAATGAGAGTGAAGTTAAAAGTGGGAACACTACGTTTGATGGAAGAGATAAACAAACGAAGTATATTGATTGGTTCGGATATGGCAGCACTGGTGCAACTGTTAATTCGATGACATATCCAGTGTTTAGAACAACGCTCTATAGCGAAGGCGATGGTATATATTATGCAAACAATCATTTGACTAATGATACATGGTCTGATTGTAACTGGGGCGTGTATTGTCCGATTAACAATGGCGGACAAAAAAAAGGCCTTTGGGATGTTCTGACAAAAGCTCAATGGGATTTCCTTGTTGGAAGCCGCACTAACGCATCTCAAAAATGGGGATATGCGACAATAAACTCCGTAAAATGTCTGGTTTTATTGCCGGACAATCTTGTCATGCCCGATGACATATCGTTTACTCCACGCTCAACAACAAACAGTTACACTCCTGAGAAATGGAAGAAATTAGAGGCGTGCGGAGCCGTGGCCCTGCCAGCAGCTGGATCTATGGTAAAGAAGGGAACTGAACTTGTAGCAACGATGGATGGAACTGGGCATTACTGGACAAGTACAACATATACTGGTGATGGACAGGATGAAAATAAGAGATACAAAGAGGCATATATCTTGAAAGCCACGTTTTCAACTTCAACACCTGCCCCTGCCCCTGCCACTGCAAAACAAAACAAACAAAGACAGTCAAGTGTCCGTTTGATACGTTTCATCAATTAAAGAAAATAATGGTAAGAAATAATTTTATTAACAACAATTAAAAGGAGGACAAAAAATGAAAAGAGAATGTTATGATGCTCCGGAATTGAAGGCAGTTTTATTCCGAGCCGAGAAAGGTTACGCTGCGAGCGAGCAGCCAGGCACAAGCACAAGTGCCAAGATTACCATGTTAGATGGAAGTCTTTAAGAGTTGAAAAGTGAAAAACAAAATTAAAATCATCAAAAAAATGAAAAAATCAATATTTATTGTTTCGGCATTTGCACTGTTGCTCGGACTTTCACAGTGCAAGAAGCCTGATGTCCACACTTATTGTCTCGACACGACGGTGGTTCCTGTCAGATTGGAGACGGGAAATGGCACGAAAGGTAATTTCGTAGAAAACAATCTCTCACACGAGTTGAATTATTTTTGGAACGAGAATGACAAGATTCATGTGTATGCTACAACAAGTGCGGAAGGCACTTTTGACGCCGCTCACGCATTGTATTGCGGAGCTTTGGAGCTCATTGAAATCAAAGAGGGTGGTACAGATGCTGTGTTCAGCAGCAAATCTGTGAAGATGCCGGTTGGCGCAAAGAAAGTTCGTTTTTTCCATTACGGCGCATCACTTGGCACAAGCGAAGAAGGCTTTGACGGCGCAATATCCGCTGACTATTCAGTTCAGACCGGTAGTCTTGCCGACGTTTCAGCGAAAGTTGTTGCCATGTGCGAAACGAATGTAAAAGAGAGTCAGGATTATACGATAGACGGACTTGATGTCATGTTCGCAGTCGCAAAACTCTCGTTCCAGAGCTTTGGAGGAAGCAACATGAGTGAAATATTGGTCTTTGATAAATCAACAAGCTCGTTGAATGTCGATGCATACGGAACTGTTACCTATTCGGGCAGCACAACAGTCAAATTGTCTGACGCAGCATCCGCCAAAGGCAACAATTATTATGCAATCTTCATGCCTGACAACGGCGCAGCCAAAACACTTACGTTCTACGCAAACAACCAGATGCTTGTGAAGAGTCTCAAATTCACAAAGAACTATTTTTACAGTAATAATGGCGATCCTTGCATATTCAAAGCTGACAAACAGGGGTTGGTGCCAGGGAAATTCTCGGTTTCTGCAAGTAAGAAAGTGTATTTCTCACAGGGTAACTTGCAATGGAAAGCAAAGAATTCTGATGAAGATCCTAATCCACTGTTCAGATTTGCCGGCGAGCAATATCAGTTTTTGGGTAAAGATGGATACGATAATGTAAAAAGCGGTAATCCTACTTATGATAATAGAAATACTCAGAAAAAACCAATCGATTGGTTCGGATATGGCTGCACAGGCGCAAAAATTAGTGGTATAGAAAATCCGTTTGTTGTTTACAGGACTTCAAACTGGAATGAGCCACTACAAGTAGGTGTGGAACTGTACCCTTATGGTAATTTGTCAAGTGGTGCTGATGCTAAATACAGGGAATGCAACTGGGGGGTGCATTGCAAAATTTCCAACGGCGGCAACAAAAAAGAATTGTGGGATATTCTCTCTGTCGATGAATGGAATTACCTTATAGGCGGAAGAGCAAAAGCAGGAGAGAAATGGGGATATGCAACTATAAATTCTGTAAAATGCATAGTGCTGCTTTCTGATAATTTCACATTGCCAAGTGGATTGACATTCAACAGCGGTAAAACAGGTGGTAACACTTACAACAAAGAACAGTGGAGAAAGATGGAAAACAATGGTGCAGTCGCTCTTCCTGCCGCTGAATATATGTATAAGAAAATACCAGATGGTAAAGATACTGGACAGTTCGTGCTTCCAGAGAGTTATAAGAAGGGATATTATTGGACAAAAACAAGCGTTGATAACAAGAATGCCAATGCGTTCAAATTCAACTTCGACAACAAAACAACGCCATCTTGTGGGAGTCACAACAAGATGAATGTGTCAAGCGTCCGTCTTGTTTGCAAAGCAAATTAATCAAAACGGTTCATCAGCGAATCGTAATTGATACCGAACAGACACAGCCCCGAAGGTTTTCGTCCAACCTTTGGGGCTTGTTTCTAACCCGAAGCGTAGCGTCAGCTCCCCATTGCTCGTTTGGTCATGGTCAGCCACTTTATAAACTTTCAAACT
>JAUNNU010000051.1 GCA_030537295.1 Bacteroidia bacterium | reverse complement strand
ATTTTCGTCTAAAACTTTTTCCATTGCTTCAGCGATTGACTCGATGCTGAACGGATCCACGAGAAGTGCCGCATCGCCGGCGACCTCCGGCATCGACGTCACATTTGACGTGATAACAGGCACGTCGCAGCGATACGCCTCGATGATCGGTATTCCAAAACCTTCAAAATACGAGACATAGACCGAAGCGAAAGCCGCCGCCGTAACCCTGTTGAGTTCATTCATCTGCAAATGCCCTACAAAAACGACATCGTCTTTATGTTTCATCGTCTCAAACGCATTCCGAATCGACTCCGTCCACCAGCGTTTTTCGCCGACAACAAGCAGTTTCATGTCGGACTTCGTCTTTTCCTTGAACATGTCGAATGCGGGGAAAAGACGCGCTAAATTCTTTCTCGGATGAAGCGAGCCGACAAACATAAAATATTGATAACCATTGGTATAACTATTTCTTATCAATATCTTTTCAGTCTCATCAAGAGGTTTGAAACCTTCGTTGGCACCATTGTAAACCACATTTATTTTTTCGGGATTCACATGATAGTTATCGATTATATCCTGTTTTGAAAATTCCGAAACGGTGATGATCTTATCAGCTTTTTCCGCATATTTCGGAAAGAATTTCTTGTAATGCCAAAGAGCGAGTTTCGGGAAATCCTGCGGGAAATGTTCAAAGTTAATGTCGTGAAACACAGCTATTTGCTTCACATTTGACCTCAGACTCAGATACGCATCCGTTGAAAGATAACAGTCAGGCTTGATTTTCCTCAAAGCTCTTTTCACCGCAAACTCGAAATATATTATGTAAAGGAACGGATGACGCGCCTGCGGATGAATCACCACAGGCCGCACGTTCTCGGCAAAAATGCATCTCGGATCGGGCTTCCTGTCGAAAAGGAAATAAAACTCATGCTCCGGATGCGCCTTGACAATGCGACTTAACGCCTCATACGCAACCCAGCCGATTCCTTCGAGCTTGTTAATCAACAACAAACGAGTGTTTACAGCTATCTTCAAAACAAAAACTTTTGTTGCAAAGATACGAGTTTTTTCAAAAGGAATGACAGGATTTTCAGGAATTTTTCACTCCTGAAAATCCTGTTTTGAAACACTTAATTGAAAAGCATGTAACACGGCACGATGCCGACGGTGAATTTGCTCAGCAACTCGCCGTCTTTTGAGAACCGTTCGACGTCGCCGTTCTGCACGTAATTCTTCGCATTTGTCACATAAACATCACCGTTTTCAGGGTCAACGGCGACATTGTAAAACACGCGTTCATCTGCCGCAATGAACGGATTATCAGGAGTTTGCGTATCATTGATTGACATCTTGTAAACATCCAACGAGCTATAGCCGCCATTCAGATAATACAGGTTCTCCCCCGCCCCGTCAATGGCGAGCCCGTCGGGATAATCGGTCCCGGCGTTGAAATCGAAACGTTTAACAATCTGACACTTAGCAGCATCATTAGCATCAATGCAAACCAAAGCCGGATCCTGTTCCCCCGGATTGTAGCCTCCGCTGCAAAGCACCCAAATGTTGTCGTTTTTGTCAACTACCATCGCATTGGGTTCCTGCGGGACATCAATGGTTTCGACAAGCGTATTCGTCTTCATGTCAATCACTTGCACCGATTTATTCGATGAATTCGGCACATAATAATTCGACCAGTTTGAAACGAAAAGCTCGTCGCCGACTCTCACCATCGCCTCCGTTGAATTGCCGGTCTCGATGAACTGTATGTGTTCCATCTTGTCAAGGTCAATCAGCCAAAGGCCACCGCGCTGAAGGTCAGACACATACGCCGTGCCGTCGCCGACCGAGAAAATGTTCCGCGGCGATGTGAAACCTTCAAGTTTCGCTTGAAATTTCAAAGTCTTTGCGTCAACTTTATAAATGTATTTGCTGTTGTTCACGACGATAAAAAGGCTTCCGTCGTAAAGTGCCAACGACTGCCCGACATCGCCGATTGGCGAGCCGTTCGCCTTGAAAAACAAGTTGTTACCTACCGTATCTGCTTCCTTGTCATAAAAAGAAAGCGATGAATTTGCGAAAGTGAAAGTGCCTTCATTCAAGATGAAAACGCCTTTTGCGTCATGCGAAACCGGCTGACTGCCATTGTTATTTTCTTTTTTGCATGAAACCAATGCCATTATCAAAATGGCGAAAAAAATGTAATTAAATTTCCTCATAGTTTAAAATTTATTGCGACCTCATAACTTCTGCCAGGCATAGCGCGCCATAAAATTGCCTGATAGTCCTCATCGGTCAAGTTGTTAATTTTCAATTCAATATCTAATTTCCAAAAATGTTTTCCGAAAGAAAGATGATGCAAAGTGTAAGGCATCAGCCTGAAACCATAAAACTCATTGTCGTTCATCGAAGTCTTGCGTTCGCCGGTAAACTCCATTGTATATGAAAAACTCCATCCTTTCCACTCAATATCAGCGAAAGCGTTTGCATGATGCAATGGAATATAAATCAATTGTTTATCGCTTTCATCCGTTGTATGACTATATACATAATTGCCTGAAACGGAGAAAATCCAGTTCTCAATATTATAATTCATTTTCAGATGGACTTCGGCTCCGTATGCAGTCACTGTCGAGACGTTTTCCGGGACCCAGAAACGGTAACTTGTAGGCTTCCATTGAATCCAGTCGGACACCTTTGAATAATACGCACCCGCTTGACTTTCAACGGAAAAGCGTCCGAAATCACGGGTAAAATTCAGGTTTCCGTCAACAGTCCTGCCGTCTTCCGGCTTCAAGTCAGGGTTGCCGCCGGGATTCCAATACAAGTCGTTCAAGCTCGGATTTCTGTAGTTATGGCTGTATCCGGCACTGATTTTCAAGCCTTTAAGATAAGCACACGAATAAGACACCGTCGCCGTGGGGAAAAATCCGACCGACTTGCCATCAACGATGTCATTGCGCAACGTAGCACGTAAGTCTATATTTTTCAACACATTACCGTTCAAAGCAGCGTATGTCGAAAACACATCGCGTTTTTTCACATCTTCGTAATCACTTGATTCGACCTGTTCATGATCCCATTGAATCTTCGCATTGAGTTTCCAATTTTTATACAAATGCTGTTCAACGTCAGCGATCTGATGAAAGACATTAGCAGTATTTTTCGAGTCCATGCTTGTCACAGGTGTCCCGATGTCCGTGAACGTATTCAACACATAACGTTGATTTTCACGGAAATACGCCGACTTGACCTCAATTTTTCCCGTGTTCCAATAGTTTTTGAAAGAGACGTAATTCCGCGAGAAATCGTTGTCGGTATATTCAACGGTGTTTTCATTTCCGACATTCGGCATGATCTGCGGGCAGTTCCGATGGCTTTTCTGGTTCCATGAGACGATGGAAATCAACGAGTTGCCGAAGCGCCACTGGTATTCAGGCATCATTCCGTAATCGACATAATCCGCATTTTTCTGTTTCATTTTCTGATGTGGGATTACACCTATATTAATATATGTGAAATCGTTGTCGCTTGATGTACGGAAAGCTTTCACCCTCAGCAGATGATTCGCCCAAGAGTAACCGACAGTGGCGAACGAGCCGAGGGTGTTAAAGCTGCCGTAAGTCTGTTTTACATTAACAATCAATCCTTTACAGAAATATTCATCATTATTTATATTGACGACACCGCCGAGACCGCCGCTGTTTGCGGATGTCCCTGCGCCCCATTTCAATGAAATCTGGTCGGTCATGAACACCGGTATTGTGCTGAAGTCAACCTGTCCGAGCGACGGCGCGTTGAGTTGGAAACCGTTCCACAAGACGAGGGTGTGGCTTGCCGTCGTCCCTCTGAACGACGCCGTCGCCGTGCCGCCGGGGCCGTATGTCTTGATGAAGACCGGGCTGTGCTGTATGAGAAGCTGCGACATCGAAACGGAATTGAGACGTTTTATGACAGACGTATCGACACTGCGCTCCATCGTCGTCTCCGCCGCATCGGTCTTAATCGCCGGTGCGCTGACCTCGACAGCCTGAAGCACTATGGTGTCCTGCGCCGTAACGACGGCCGCCATCATCAGAATAACGAGCATTATCAAACACTTTCTCATATCCACGTTCAAAAGTTTTTTTCGGGAAAAGACGAAATCGAATGCTGTTACTCCGACCGACTCTTGTCCCGAAAGTCTTGTTTGTCAATGATTTATGGCAGGTCTTCTGACTTACTCCTTACGTCTGCGTCTTCCCATTCGTTTGAGATGAACAGTGACTTTTGCAAACGCTGCGAGAGCTTACAGCAGCGGGAACTGTCCGGGATTCTCACCCGATTCCCTATTGAGTCCTTTCGGACACCAAAAATCGCTGCAAAAATAGTGTTTTTTTTTTACTCGGCAAGAATTTTTTTAAAATATTTTTTGAATGAATAGTTTTTGTAATTTTGCACCGAATTTCTTTACAAACTATTAAACTTTATGAACTTGATAAACTTCAAAGAGATAATCAGTGCGTTCATCGTGATGTTCGCCATCATCGACATTTTAGGTTCGATACCGATTTTCATCAATATTAAGGCTCAGAATCAGACGATTAAGGCGTGGCAGGCCGCTTTGGTCGCGTTGATTTTCTTCGTTGCGTTTTTCTATGCCGGCAACGGATTGCTGAATCTCTTCAGCGTCGATGCGCCATCGTTCGCCGTGGCGGGTTCGTTTGTGATTTTCATCTTGGCGTTGGAGATGATTCTCGGAATTGAGATAATAAAGACCGACGCCACAAGCGGCGGCGCCTCGATTGTACCCATCGCCTTCCCTCTCATCGCAGGGCCTGGAGCTTTGACGACATTACTCTCACTCCGTGCGGAATACGCCGATATAAACATCATGATTGCATTGATTGCCAATATAATATTCGATTATTTCGTGCTTCGTTCCGTTGACAAGATTCAGCGTCTCATCGGCGGAAACATCGTCACGATAATGCGTAAGTTCTTCGGCGTCATCCTTTTGGCGATTGCGGTGAAGCTCTTCGCCTCAAATTTAGCGATAGTAATTGGCGGGTTGACGAAGTAAATCCGTTAAAATTATTTAGAAAATATCGCACTATCGTATCGAAAAAAGTTGTACTTTTGTGCGTTTTAACTTTTTAAAGTAAAAAATATTCGTATTATTTTACTTTAAAAAATAAATTATTGCTATTATTTTAACTTTATAAATATTAAAAAATGGAACATTTGTTCTCCAATTACAATCGTTTGCTTGGTATTTATGCACAATACAAGCAGATGCGGTACATATACGATGAGATTGATTGGAACAACCGGCTGATGATTATAAAAGGGCCAAAAGGTTCGGGGAAGACGACCATGCTTTTCCAACATATCTTGCGCACATTCCACGACAGAACAAAGGCACTTTACTGCTCTTTGGATCACATCTGGTTTGCATCACACACACTTTTAGACCTTGCGGAATATGCATACACACATTCAATCAATCATATTTTTTTAGACGAGATTCATCGTTATAACAATTGGGCCATTGAACTGAAGAACATATACGACTCATACACCGACTTGCATATTGTGGCGACGGGCAGCAATGCCTTGGATATCATCCATCAAGTTGCAGATTTATCACGTCGTTGCAGAGTATATACCATGCATGGACTGAGTTTCCGCGAATATCTCAAATTGGAGAAAATTGCCGATTTGCCGACTTGTTCCTTAGAGGACATATTGACCCGCCACATCGAATTGGCGACAGACATCGCAATATCTAAAAAAATCAAAATTCTGCCCTATTTCGAACGCTATCGGAAGGAAGGCTACTATCCATTTTATCGAGACATCAGCACCGACTATTGGGAACGATTAACACAAGTTATTGATACAGTTATATTTAATGAAATCCCGGCAGTTTCAAAATTAGAATACGACTCTGTCTATAAAATAAAACCATTGCTGGCAATATTGGCGCAACAGAACCCATACACAATCAACATCTCCACCTTATGTCAAACGCTCAGCATATCGCGTAACGCATTGCTCAAACTGATAGACTTGCTCGACAAGGCGGCACTGATCAGAAGACTCTATGCAGAAACGGAAGAATGGAAACAATTGAACAAACCGGAAAAGATTTTATTCAACAACACTAACATAATGTACGCCCTGTCTCCAAATGCCGATGTCGGCACGATGCGTGAAACACTTTTCGCATCAATATTGGCGCAAGGACATAAATTGGCAATGCCACGAAAAGGAGATTTTCTCGTTGACAAAAAATATCTTTTCGAAGTCGGAGGACGCAACAAAGGCTACAAACAGATAGCCGGAATTGAAAACAGTTTCGTCGTACAAGATGATGTTGAACTTGGTTTCGAGAACAAAATTCCACTCTGGTTATTCGGATTGTTATATTGAATAAGAATGTCAATGACAATTTTCACGATGACACAGGCGGAAATTAAGTCACCTCGAAAAATTCCTTAAAAGTCAATTATTCAAGTTTATATCTTTCAACATCAATGATATAGACAATCCGTTTTCAGAAACCAATCATCAAGCCGACGATACCGACAGCCAAGCCGAGCAATACACTGATGCCCTTCGACAGGAAAAACGCTTTCCTCGACTCGGCGAGCAGCGGCAACGCGCCGTGCCCGTCCTGAACGATGGAACTCGCTATAAGAATACTCATCGGGATACTGCCCTGAACGAACAGCAGTACGAAAATCAAATGCGGCCCCGACTGCGGAATGATTCCTATCAGCAAAGCCGCCGCCAGAACGATATACGGATTCTTCGTCACAAGTCCGTGAATATCAACGAAATGATTTATCAAAGTCAATCCGACAATAACGCCGAGCGTCCAAAAAACAATCTTCGGAAGATGCACTTTGATGACATGCTCCCACAAATGCTCTTCGAGGAAATGCTCATCGGCCACAATCACTATCACCATGATTATCAAGAACATCGCAATAAGCGTATAACGAATCCAGTCAGCCTCGCCGCCGTGGTCGTGATGATGTCCCGCATGTTCCTCACATTCGTGCGCCTCATGAATCTCATGTTCATGCAGTTCACAGCATTCATCGTGATGATGTTCAACGCCGAAGGACTCGACGACCGACTCCTCGCTCTGCCCTCCCATCAGCATATTAAGCTGATGCTGCCCGTCGATGACGCCGCCGAGAATCAACGCCAGAATCGTCACGCACATCGTCATCAGCAAAGCGCGGACGAACGTCAGGTTTTTGAAGTTTTCCTTGACGGAATGGTGGTGGTCGCACACTTCACATTTCTCGTCTTCATGATGATGTCCGTGATGATGGCAGACGTCGTGCCCTTCGTGTAACGGGAACGACTTCTCCGTCAGCCCGATGAATTTGTTTTTCATCGTTGACTGCAATATTCCGCCTACAACGATTGCCAACACAAACAGTATCGCCGTGATTAACAACGCCTTACCAGGGAAAAGCGAGAACATGAAAAACGATTCGTCGCCAGCCGTCGCGATAAGCGTCGCCATGAGCGCGGGGAAGTTCACGACTCTGTGGATGTACAACGAGACGACGGTATAGGTGCCAAGGCATCCGGGTATCACGCCCATCACCGCACCGATTATTATCTGAATCCAAGGGGAAGCCTGAAGCCGTTTCGACCATAGCCCGCCTGTTTTAACATTGATAAACTCAATTATCATCATCATTCCGAGAACGAATGCCGTGATGATAAGTACTTGTTGCAGAATAAGATAAATAGAATGTAATGTCATTTTTTAATTTCTAACATCGTTTCCCCAGAGCAGTTTGCCTCTCACTGTCCCGAAGAAATCGCGGTAAGGCATTTTCACGATATTGAAAGAGAAATCCGCCTTTTTGATTTCAAATTCAAAAGTTTTGTTGACCAATTTGATGCGTGAGTCGAGACCGAGGGCGTAGTTTTCGCAGCGTCCGTTCACTTTTATTTTTACTTTGCTGTCATCAGAGATGATGACCGGTCTCATGCTCAGATTATGTGCGGCAATCGGCGTGATCACGAAACTGGTGACATTCGGAGCGACAATCGGGCCGCCGGCGGAGAGGGAATACGCCGTCGAGCCTGTCGGTGTCGAAAGCAAGACGCCGTCACCCCAATATTTATTGAGAAGCCTGTCATCGACAAACACCTGCACTTCAATCAGGCTGTCGTACGAGCTATGTTGTATGCTCACCTCGTTGAGTCCGTAATTTATTCCATCGAAAAGTGTCTCATTACCAACGATTTCGACCATTGTACGATGTTCGACTTCATAATTTCCGGCAAGGATATTTGACACCGCATTCACTGCCTCGTCTGTCGAGACGCTTGAAAGGAATCCGAGATGTCCCATGTTAATTCCGAAAACCGGCATTCCGCTGTCGCGCACGAGCGGCACGCAGTCGAGTACGGAGCCGTCGCCGCCGAGTGAGAACATCATGTCGGCGTTGCCTCTCAACTGTCCGCAACCGTCAAACGTCTGGTATTCCACATTCTCGTCGAGGCATTGGAACACGGTGCCGAGGAACGGACGATATATGGTGACTTCCGCACCGGCTTTGTGCAAAACGCCGATGATTTCCTTCACAAGTGCTTCGTTTTCAGCGCGTAATGTCTTTCCGTAAAGTGCTATTTTCATATATTGAATTGTGGAGACGTGTTGCAGCACGTCTCCATTCTCTTGTCTCTCAACTATTTATTAAGGTATTCATCAATGGCGCGTGCGGCGTTCTTGCCTGCGCCCATGGCGAGGATCACCGTTGCCGCTCCTGTCACAGCATCGCCGCCGGCATAGACAGCCTGACGTGACGTGAGTGCGTCTTCGTTGACGATGATGCCGCCGTGGTCGTTGACTTCGAGGCCCTTCGTCGTGTCTTTAATCAACGGGTTCGGCGACGTGCCGAGAGCCATGATGACGGTGTCGCATTCGAGCGTGAACTCGCTGCCAGGCACCTCGATAGGACGGCGACGTCCCTTGGCGTCCGGCTCGCCGAGTTCCATACGGATACATTCGATGCCTGTCACGAAACCGTTCTTCGCGTCACGCGGGTTTTCGGGGTTGTTGTAACCGAGGATCTTTGTCGGGTTATTCAGGAGTCTGAAGACGATGCCTTCCTCCTCTGCGTGCTCGACTTCCTCGCGACGCGCCGGCAGTTCTGCCATTGAACGACGATACACTATTGTGACTTCCGCGCCGAGACGGAGTGCCGTACGTGCCGCGTCCATGGCGACGTTGCCGCCACCGACGACGACGACCTTGCCGCCCTTCATGATTGGCGTGTCAACGACATCGCGATAAGCCTTCATGAGGTTTGAACGCGTGAGGAACTCATTGGCTGAATATACGCCCTTGAACGCCTCGCCCTCAATGCCCATGAACTTCGGAAGGCCTGCGCCTGAACCGACGAACACGGCTTCATAGCCTTGCTCGAAGAGTTCGTCGATAGTGAGGGTCTTGCCGATGACGACGTTTGTCTCGATGTCAACGCCGAGAGCTTTGAGTCCTTCAACCTCCTTGGCGACGATGGCTTTCGGGAGACGGAACTCAGGGATGCCGTAAACAAGCACGCCACCTGCCGTATGAAGCGCCTCGAACACCGAGACCTTATAACCTTTCTTTGCGAGGTCGCCGGCGCATGTCAAGCCGGAAGGACCGGAGCCGACGACGGCGACTTTATGTCCGTTCTGCTTCGGCATGACAGGCTGTTCTTTGCTGTTGACGTTGTGCCAGTCGGCCACGAAACGCTCGAGACGGCCTATTCCGACAGGCTCGAACTTGATGCCGAGCGTGCATTTGCTCTCGCACTGCGACTCCTGCGGGCAGACACGACCGCACACCGCCGGGAGCGACGACGACCGTGAAATAACCTGATATGCGCCCTCGAAATCACTCTCCTTGATATGGGCGATGAACTCCGGAATCGAGATGTTCACCGGGCAGCCGCTCACACACGGGCTGTTCTTGCAGTTCAAGCAACGCTGCGCCTCATCGACCGCGATCTGCATGGTGTAACCGAGTGTCACCTCGTTGAAATTATGTGCTCTCACCTTCGGATCCTGCGAAGGCATCTCATGTTTCTTGGGATTTATTGCCATGTTGTTCTTTCCTCCTTAAGCTTTTTTATAAAGATTGCATGTTGCTTCGTGGGCATGACGCTCGAAGTCGAAATACATTCTGCCACGTGACATGGCTTCGTCGAAGTCAACCTCATAGCCGTTGAAATCCGGGCCGTCAACGCAGGCGAACTTGGTGACTTTCTTCCCGTTCTGGTTGAGGGTGAGACGGCATCCGCCGCACATACCCGTGCCGTCAATCATAATCGGGTTCATCGACACCGTGACTGGGATGTTGAAAGGTTTGACTGTGGCGACCACGAACTTCATCATGATGCCGGGGCCTATTGTGATCACCTCGTCGAATGTCTCGCCGGCTTCAAGCAGTTCCTTGAGCGGCACCGTGACATTGCCGTGGCGGCCGTATGAGCCGTCGTCAGTCATCATGATGACCCTGTCGGAGCAGGCTCTGAACTCGTCTTCAAGGATCACGAGGTTCTTGTCGCGGAAGCCGATGATGCTTGTCACGTTGGCGCCGAGACGATGGAACTCTTCAGCCACCGGCAGTGCTATGGCGTTACCCACGCCGCCGCCCACGATGCAGACTCTCTTCTTGCCTTCCGTCTCCGTAGCTCTTCCAAGCGGGCCGACGAAGTCCTGGATATATTCGCCTTCCTTCTTGTGGTTGAGCTGCTCTGTCGTGCTTCCGACAATCTGGAAAATGATTTTCACTGTTCCGTCGGCCTTGTTGCAGCCGGCGACTGTCAACGGGATGCGTTCGCCCTCCTCACTCACGCGGAGGATGATGAACTGGCCGGGAAGCGCCTTGTTGGCAACCATCGGGGCTTCTATCTCCATCTGTGTTACAGTTGGATTCAGTTCTCTTTTTCTTACGATTTTATACATACGGACTTTTGTTTAAAGTATTTT
The DNA here is from genome assembly GCA_030537295.1 of Bacteroidia bacterium. Taxonomy (GTDB): domain Bacteria; phylum Bacteroidota; class Bacteroidia; order Bacteroidales; family F082; genus Limimorpha. The sequence goes on along the minus strand of JAUNNU010000051.1, from coordinate 7,567 downwards.
ATATCAGTTAATTTTTGTTTATTACTGCTGTTATGAATTTGTTTTACTTGCTTCTGATTTTGACTTCTCGTAACGTTGGATTAATAACGCCAATGACGCGGCGAGGTTCTCGTGTTTTATGATAACGCCGTCGGGCACCTCAAGATGAACCGGCGCGAAATTCCAAATCGCCTTGATGCCGGCATCGACGAGCATGTCGCAAACCCTCTGTGCGGCATCTCCCGACACCGCGATAATGCCGATTCTTATATCATGCTCATTTACAAACGATTTGATGGTCTCTATACCCAAGACAGGTTTCCCGTTAATCACAGTACCAACCTTGTCCTTATCTATGTCAAAAGAAGCCACCACGTCAAGGTTATACTTGTTGAAGCCATTGTAATTCAAAAGTGTCCTGCCCAGACGGCCTACGCCGACGAGAATCACCTCGTCGAGTTCCTTGCAGCCAAGAACCTTCTCCAAATCGTTCAATATCGTCTTGACATCAAAGCCAATGTGCGGTTTTCCAGGCACACTGCTTATGCTCGCCAAGTCTTTCCTCACCTGTATGTTATTAAGTTTCAAGCTCTTGGCTATTAAAGTAGATGAGACATTCTGCACATTTTCATGTTGTTTCTCAATTATGAAATTGTAATACAACGGCAGACGATTCATCGTCGTCTTCATAATGCCATTCGTTGGATTATTCTCATTAATCATAAGGATAATGTTTCGATATACGATATAAGTTCATCGGCGCAAAAATAGTAAATTATTTTGATTCTCATTACTATTTTTTAAAATAATCGAACATTGATAAAAACATACGCGCTGCGGTATGTCCCGACTTTATGAATTTTATAACTTTCAAACTATACCCCCCCAACTCTCAAAACTAATGACTAAAAACTAAAGACTTAAACCACTTCCCACTCAACGATGTTTTTCTTCTCGCTCGAGAACGCCACTCCGATTCGGAACAGTTTCCGTTTGTCGGCGGCGTAAGGCTCGGCGTATCCTTTGTCTTCGATTTGTTTGAGGGCTTCGGCGGCGGTGCCGTCAAGTTTGAACTCGAAGATATAGACGTAATCGTTTGTCTCGACGATTATGTCGGCGCGTCCTCTTGAATTTTCCTTTTCCGTAAAAGTCGAATAACAAGATAAAAGCCTGAATATCAGATAGAATGTGTAATGATAATGACTTTCGTAGCTCCAATCCCTTTCCTGATAGTATGCGTTGTACGGGATTGAGGCGAAGAAGCCGGAGAGTGCGTCGCGCATGTCATCCAAGCGGCATTGCCTGAGCATGTCGTTGATGTCGAGCACGAGGTTTTTCGGGTCATTCCTGCGGCCGCAGTAGTTATTCGCGAGAAGCGTGACGAAACCGTTCTTAACCTCATCGTTTGGGAAGTCGAGCCTATATTGTTTCCGTATCTTGTCATATCCTTTTATCGTGAGATAACCGCTCTGGTAAATCATTGCCAGAGGGTCTTCAGTGTCGGCCTTGTAGTCCATGAAGTAGCTCTTGTCATACATCCTGCCCACTATCTCCTGCATGTTGTTTTTCCCGCGGTCGAGCAGACGCATGAGGTAAGTGGGTGTGCCCGACACAAACCAATAATCATCCAATTTCCTATCGTTCAATGCATTGAGTATGCTGAAAGGATTGAAGATGTCTATCATCTTTTCGGAGAAGTGGTAGCCGTCGTATTGTCTCTTCAGTTCGACGTACATCTCTTCCTTGGTGTATTCGAGTTCCTCCGCCATCGCTGCAATCTCTTTGTCGAAATAACTGACGAGTTCGTCTTTTGTGATACCGCAAAGTGCGTCGAACTCACTCTTCATGCTGATGTCCTCCGGCTGGTTGAAGCCGCTGAACACGCTCACCTGTGAGAATTTAGTAACTCCTGTGAGAAGCACGAAACGCAGGTGTTCGTCGGCTGACTTGAACGTGCCGTAGAACTCTTTCAGAACCGCACGGTTTTCTGCTTCCATCGGCTCCATCAACACATCTAATAATGGCTTATCGTATTCGTCGATTAGTACAGCGACTTTCATGCCCGTCTGACGGTGCGCTTCCGCAATGATGTCGGAGAATCTCGACCCCAATTTGTCTATCTGCTTCTCTATTCCAAGCCGGCGTTCCCACTGCGTCAGATATTTATCGAGTTCTTTGTTGAGATTGTCTTCGACCTCGTAACCGCCTTGTGAGAAATCTATCCTGAACACCGGATATTGCTTCCATTCTTTTTCCAGCTCCTCCATTTTCAAGCCTTTGAAAAGCTCCTTCTCGCCTTTGAAATAGCTTTCCAATGTTGATATTAACAATGATTTTCCGAATCTGCGCGGACGGCAGAAAAAACAGATGCGCTTCTGCGCAAGTTGATAAACGAGGTCTGTCTTATCGACATACACCATGCCTTCTTCGATGATTGTGCTGAACGTCTGAGTTCCTATCGGGTATTTCATAACGATATTATTTTTTACGGGTGCAAAAATAGTAAAAAAGTTTAAAAGTTCATAAAGTTTGTAAAGTTAAAAGTGGCTGGCGCACAAGGGATTTTCTTCCTCATGCGCCAGCCTCTTTATAAACTTTATAACTTTATAACTTTGTAAAGTGTCTGACCGTTACCAGATTACAGGCGAGAAATCGTCGATGCTGTTGTAGCCATCCACATAACATGTCAGACGGACAGGTCTTCCATATTTCCTTCCGCCAAAGCCGTTATCAAATCCAGTTTCAGCAAAGCTAATCCGGTATGCATCCGTAGCTGAAGAAGAATTAGTAGTACTTGTCCAATAGAATCCTTTAGTATTCTGATTGCCAGGTACACTTCCTGTGCGGTCGCCCGCCGCAGGCAGAAACACGGCGTTGCATTTACTCAAATTAGCATGGCTGTTTATATTTTCAAAAACAGTTGACGGATCTTTCGTGCCGTCAGGCAGCAGTATCAAGCCCAAGAGATCCTTTTCTTTACCACTCCCGTCTTTGATTTTTATATTTTTTATCTTCCTCAGTTCTGTCGCGGATGCACGCGTTTCTAACAAATAATCCCATTGTCCTTTACTCAATGTAAACCATAACTCACCGAAATTCCCGCCCCAATCAACGAAATCACCACTATATGCTCCATCTATTTCTGAAGTACTCATTCCATACATTGTATTTGCTGTTGACCATCCGAATGTTCCCCAGTCATTTGCAGGAGTGCCGTTATCCTTCCACACACTGTCTATCACTGCTACCTTATTGGAATACGTCCTGAAATCGCACTGCATATTCTCAAATTTCCACTTTTTATCGGTTCCGTCGTAATAAATGTTTCCTCTTGCAAAATATATCTGCTCATTTGCAGAGACAGAAAATTTGCCAGGAATGATTTCATCGAGCGGCAAAAATGAATGCAAGGTGACAACGCCGGTGATACTGTAGAACATATTTGGGCCGACTTCTTTCTCACTAAATTCCACCTCAACATCATCCTGAACGAAACTCAAAGTCTGTGTCCCGGGTATCAATGCGATGTAATAATAATCAGAATAATCAGTATTTTCCACTTCCACGACATTTGTCATGGCGATGGTTCCGACTGATTTTGTTGTCTCGTCAAAGGTGCCGTTTTTAACCTTCAATTTAACAGAGGTGACTGCGCCTTTGCAGGCGATCTCGCTTTGCAACGGCTTACCGTCGTTCCTTGTGAATCGCATCTTGGCGACTGACATCATATTGTTCATGGCGAATGAACCTAAATAAGTGGTGTTAGGCTCAATATCGACGGAGCTGACACCGTGCATGAGATGTTGGTTCGCGGCGATGTCGGACAGGCTGCCTGTCTGAGAGGATATTTCAAAGCTGTAGCTGTCGCCGACGATGTTGAAGTTTTTCGCGCCGACATAATAGTAATGGAAATTCTGCGATACAGTGATGGCATTTATTTCACCCTCGAACAGCACGGGATTGCCGTCGGTTTTCGCCACAATCGTCCCAAGGTAGCCTGCGGTCTCCCCGACGACGTGAATTTTGTCGCCGGCCTTCCATGCAACCCCGCCTGCATCTGATATCGTGGTCTTCGCGCCGTTTGTGGCCACACTTGCCGACACCTTGATTTTCGCACCATGTATCGGACTCTCTATGTTTTTTCTGCACTGCGTCATGAAAAGTGTTGAAAACGCAAGCAACAAGGTAACAATTGTTCTTCTCATATTCAGTTTTTCAGCAAACGAACCCCGGAAGCCTTTCCATGAGACCTCCGAGGTTCAGATTTATAATCGTTGATTATTCTACAACAGGTTGAACAAGACGGACTCTTAATCCCCTGCTGCGGTATTGTTCTGTAATTTTGACATCATCAAACCAAAGAGCTTTCGCACGTTTATTATCTTCGCTTTCAAGAGCTAAAGTTGATGTCCAATATACTTCACCCAAATTCCAACTAACAGTAGCATCATAAGTCTTTAACGTTTTGTCAGTACGATAATTTCTTGTTACAGGCAGCATCAGAACCCCGGCTGGTTCCAAGATATCATTCCAATCATCATCACTAATCTTATTTTTATCTGTTGAGCCTTTGGGCTCGTTCGGATTATTCACAGTGTACAGATTTTTATCCCAGCTATCAGGGAATATTAAGATGCACATTCTGGTGTCGTAAGTTTTCCAGCATGCCCTTACATAACGAACATCACCTGTCCTTGAATTAAGTATATACTTCAGTTGGTCAGCTGACAATGTACTCCATTGATTAGGCTGGTTTCCGCCATTTTCAATCGGTTTGATTCCCCATTCAAGGAATTCACCAAAATAATCAGTTGCCGTTCCACTGTAATTCATTCCCCAGTCTTTTTTGCCGTACGTCGCACCATGTTTATTCGAAGACCACGCAAGCAGCCCACAATCGCCAGCCGGACAATTTACTGCCATATTGTTTATCACAGATCCACTTTTTTTATCAAACGTCCTGTAATCATACTGGTTCTCTTCGAAACGCCATATAGTATCGTTGGCTCCCACAGAAGCATAAAGATTACCCTTTGAGAAGCGCACTTTCTCGCCACTTCCTGACACCGTGAACACACCTGGCATTGAGCCTACAGGTATTGTCTTGACAGGTATAGCCACCGCGCCGTCTTTTGACGAGCCGCCGGTGTATAACTTACCGGCTTCGATGACACGTGGTTTCACAACAGGGTGTTCATCGCTGTCGTTTTGTTTGAATGTGAACTGCTGTTCTGCCTCTGATGGCATAAGCACCATATAGTAGTCACGGAAGTTGAGGTTCTTTCCCTTCAATGTGAATTCCGAAGCTTTTGTTGATGTCCACTTGCCCGTTTTGAGGTTAAGTGTGCCGCCTGTCAGCACATTGGTGCCGGAGCATTTCATCGGTGCGGTGTATGCAGAGATGTCGAACTTCGCTATTGCCATCATGTTGTGCATTGAAACGCTGCCGAGTTTTGTCTCACCGGCAGGAACATCGTTTTTCACGCCGTGTGCGATATGCATGTTTTTAACAATGTTTTCCAGGGTGCCGTTCTGCTGCGAGATGTCAAACATATATGTCTCGGAACTGACAGACTTTTCTGTGCCAACATAATAGAAGTGCAGATCCTGTGTTTCAGTCCGCACATTCAGATTGCCTTTGAACACCGCCTTGTTTGACGGTGTGTTATAACCTTGCGGTTCGAGTGTCAACTCTCCGAGGAAACCGTCCTTCTCACCGACCGCATAGAGTTTGTCGCCGATTGTCCATGTCACCATGCCATCGAGTGTAATGTCTGTTTTGCCGTTGTCATCATATCCTGCCGTGAGGCTGACCTCTTCAGTGCCTTCTGGTGTTGCAGGGTTCATTTGTTCAAGATTCTTCCTGCACTGTGCCATTCCGAACACCAAAGCCATGGAAGATAATACAATTATTAATCTTTTCATATTTCAAATTTATTTCTGAGTTATAATTATTCTTTTTTCGTTATTACCAAAGTTCCTGAGTGAAGCTGTCTATTTCGTCGTCCTCTTCATCTGCAAAGCGCACAAGGCGTACTGTCCTGCCAAATTTTCTGTCCTGCTTTATGATTTCTATCTCCGGCTCTTCACCTGACCAATTGAGGCTGACGCGCCAGCATTGATCATGTTCGCAATCTTTGTATGTGCTTGTCCAATAGTAAACTTGTTCGTCAACATTCCAAAGGTTATTGCCATGTCTGTCGCCTGAAATCGGGAAGAAGACAGCATTGAATTTATCGAGGTCGTCAATATCATTTATTTCATCAAATGCTGCTGGAGATGTGCCGTCAGGCAGCAATATCAAGCCTTTGAGATCTTTGGTCCCTTCTCCATTTTTCACCGGGAAGGTTGTGAATTTCCAGAGTGATTCAGCATCTTCGCGTGTGTAGAGCATATATACCCACGAGTCCTTTGTCATTGTGAACCAGCCATTTTCCATGTTCACAGCCCAGTCGATGAAGTCGCCGTCAAAAGCTGAAGTCTCACCATCACTGTAAGAATATGATTTGCCGAAGTCTGTTTTATATGTCGAATAATTCACCAATCCCCAGTCGTTTTCAGGTGTTGCAGTTTTTGAATATTCGCGGTTGTTGTCAGCCGTTTTTCTTCGAATCTCCACTTTGATTCGGAGTTGTCATAGTAAAGGTTGCCTTTTGAGAAACGGATTTTTTCTGTCTCTGAAACCGAGAATTCGCCGGGGAGGGAGCCTTCAGGAAGGACATCAAGCACGACAGGCTCACCGGCTTCATATTTCCTTGAGTAGAACACACCTGCTTCGATTTTGGCTTTCTTGGTTGCAGACTGTCCACCGCAGGTGAATTTGTATGTTGTTTCATCCTTTGGCATGAGGACCGTATAGTAAGCGGTCTTGTTTGCACTCATATTCCCCAGTGTTGAAGCCGTACCTGCTTTGTATGTGACTGTACCGTTAGCATTCAATTTCAGTCCTGTTTCGGCAACTTCACTGAGTGTGACATCGCTGTTGCCCTCAAATTTACCGAATGAGAATTTCACGACGCCGAACTGGACGGCGAGACTGCAGTCTTCAAAATTGTATGTGCAGCCGTCTGTTATCTTCTGGTCGCATATAGCGATGACCTTGCTGGAAACGGTTGCAATGCTGCCGTCCTGAGTTGAGAAGTCAACAACATCAGAAGCTCCTTCTTCAACATTAACATTGACAGCAGTGCCGCAGTGGACGAAACGGATCCAGCCAGTCTCCGGATACGATGCAGTGAATGTGCCCTGGAATGTCGCTGAATATTTGCCAGTAATTGAAACAGGATGCATTTCTCCGAGGTAGTTCCCGTCTGTGAATTCCGACCCTTCACCTTGTACATACACATAGAGGACATCACCCATGCTCCAAGCGTAATTAAGCTCTCCGCCATTCTGGTCGAAGTTGCCCTTGGCGTTGCCGCCGCCGTTTGTGGTGAACGTGATTGTCTTTGTAGAAGGCACTGCGCCAAACACCGGCGCATTCGGCCTTTTCTGGCACTGCGACAGTCCCATCACCAATGCCAACACTGAAATAATTAAACTAAATTTTTTCATCTTTTAACTTTTTAACTTTAAAACTTTCTACTTT
>JAUNNU010000160.1 GCA_030537295.1 Bacteroidia bacterium | reverse complement strand
ACTATCTAAGCCAAAAGATGATCATCTATAAAGGAAATCTATATTCTCTGAAAAAGCGTAGAGATTCCGGCAACACTGAAGTCTCATTTATCGAAAAAACAAAACTTTATTAATATGGAGAAGGTAATTATGAAAGTCATCCTATTTGTCACATTAGCCCTATTTGTCCTATCTCCAATTGCTGCTACTGCTCAAAACTATGTCATTTCCGGCAACGTCGCAGCCAAAGATGTAAACATCACAGAAACCACCACTTTCATTGGCACCTCATCCGACAAAAACGGCAATTTCCAACTAAAAATTTTCTCTGAAGATGTAACATTGTGTTTTACTTGTGTCGGATATGCTGATACGATTATATCATTGAATTCCAATGATTTTCATAATGGGGAGGCTTCGATAAATTTCAAAATGCGACAAATCAGCTATGACTTGCCGTCGGCAGAAATTTCAGCTTCCAAATACTTCTATCGCAGCAAATCAGGTGTTACTATCGTGGATATTTCTTTCATAGATGATAAAACTCTAATCCTTGAAAACAAGAAATCGAAATCAGAACTGAAAGTAATTGATAATGAGGGGAATAACGTTTCTAATATCAAGTTCGACAGCCTTTATAATGAGATTTTTATAGATTTTTTCAGCAATTTTATTCTTGTAGGTGAGCATTATTGTCAGCAGATTCGGTTCGACGATGACTATTTCATCGAAAAGGTGGCTAATTTTTCGAGAAAAGACTTCGAAGAGAAACTGCGAGTTGGCGTACGAAAGTTCGGCGACTGTTTTATTTTTAAAGACAAAACATTGATTATCAACAATATTTATGCTCGTCGTGATCATAACAAAAGCATTGGATATTTCTATATAAATCCTAACGATTCGGTTGTTGAGCGTCATCAGATTCATCGTTTTGTCGATGAAGAAGGTTATAAGGCCGCAGCTGCGCTTTATGCCGAGATTATCTCGCTTTACCATGCATTTTCTGATGAAAACGATGACTTGATAAAACTCGGATTTTGGGACGGCAACCTTATGAGTATCATGCCAGAACCAGAATGCTCGTTTGCTATCGAAGCTCCTTGTGGCTGGCGAACACGCTGTTTCGTTTATATCAACCAGTATATCAAACTCGATGCAAAACCATTGAATATCAGCGTTTTCGACAAAGACAATATCTTGTATTTCATTTATTTGGATGAAATGAAACTTTTGTCTTTCGACGGAAATTTCAATCTTTTAAGCGAAAAGACAATCACAATTGGGGATAATGCAAAATATTTTATCAACAATATTCTTGAAGACAAGGTTTCTAATAGCATTTATGGAGTTTTTGTCAAGGATGGTATAAGTTATTTGTCGTCACTCGATCTCAATAATGCATCATTCTACAACTTTAAAAAAGCATCAAATTATATTTATCCTAATTTATTGAAAATCAATGATAATATTTCATATTGTGTCTATTTTAACACCGAAAAACAATATAGTTTCATCCAAAGAAAATAATATGACAATATAAACATAGCACATGAATAATTATTATTAGATATAAAATAATACCGTCATCATGAAAAAACCAAACAAAAAACTTGAATTAAACAAAAAGGTAATTGCCAATTTACGCGATATTAAAGGAGGCGAATCAGTCAAAACAGTTAAATGCGCTTCTAAGAACTGCGCTCCACAACCAGGAGAAACAAAAATTGTCTTTAGAGATTCATGCGCAATCCAAACAATAGATTTTCCATGCGATTATTCAAATCAGAATTGTAATACTGACTTCACATGTACTCCTTCTAATTGGGGTCAAAGTTGTTTGACAAATTGTTACGGTTGTTAATTATTTTGAGTGGCTGATGCATCGGCCACTCAACAATCATTCTGATCATGAGACTCATTATTTCTTTATGGTTTATCTTGCTGTCTTGTGTCGTTTTTTCACAAAACAACACGTTGAACATCAATGTTACCGTCTCCGACAGCACAGGAAAAGCTCTTAAAGACGTAGTTATCTATAACTCAAAACAAAAAGTCATAGGCATCACCGATAATTTCGGAATTACCACAATATCAGCACAGCCCAGCGACACAATTGTGTTTTCACATATCAGTTTTGAGCAGATAAAAGTAACTGTTTCCAATGAGCGCAACGTGCTCGTCATAATGAAGGGTAAAACGAATATGCTGCATGAAGTCGAAATCATAGAGAACGCCCCACATCTGGCATATAAAAACAAGGAAGTCTGGATTGTGGATTACATTGTAGGCAACGAAGGAATTACGGCAATAACCACAACGGGACGAAGTTCGCATCTGCTGCATCTCAGTTTTGAGCAAGACACACTATCAATCAGACAGATAGGCACTAAATATGAGCATATCACACGTGATGTCTTTGGAAACATTCATCTCATCGGTCCAGATTCGACTTATCAAGTGTATTCCAATGGCAAATATATGAGTCTTCTGTATGGCACAACGCGAGAAAAATACAACAATACCTTCGCACCGATTGTCACATTAACCGACAGCATCCTCGTTACAAAACAATCGTTTTACAACGGACAGGAAATTGCGTTTTTTAAAGTAAATCTTAACAATAAGAAAAGCGAGTTTCTTTGCGATGTTTATAGCGAGGCCAAAGAAATGGCGAAAAATTGGACTCGTGACAATATAAGACTGTTACGTGCACAAAATCCTGACATGGTTGTGTTTTATAATCCAATTGAACAACCAGAATATCGCGCCGAAGTTGAAGAAAACATACTGAAGCGCATTATGTTAAAAGAAATCTACGTGCCTGTTTTCAACATCAACAACCATGTCTATATCTTTGATTTTCATAAAGATGCTATTTATAAATACTCTAATTTGGGAAATTATATTGATAGGGTGGATATTGGTTTTCATAGAAGTTTTCAAAATAAAATAAATAAAAACTGGGATAACAACATCATTTTCGATAAGGTAAAAAATGAATGCTATGCACAGTTTTCGCAAAATGGTATTGTAACATTAAAAAAAATAAACCTAAAAACAGGAGGCATAACCGACACTTATATACTTGATTCTCATGTCTTTCCGACAAACATTCAAGTTTACAACGGCATTGTTTATTACTTGTTCATCGACATCAGACAAACCATCGGAAAGGATTGTAAAAGTTTGTATAAAATGATCTTGAAATGAGCTCTATCGAAAAAAAAATACATGAAATTTATATGGCTTCCTGGAAAGATACTATCACTCCGAAGTGGCGAAAAAGAAATATTGTAAATAAAAAATAATGTGTATGAGAAAGAATCTGAAGTTTATCTGTGTTGCTCCGCAACAAACAGTGTGCTGTCGGTTGCGGAGCCGATAAAAGAGATGCGAGTAAACTTAACAACAGTATGTTTCTGTTCTCTGGCATCCTAAAGGCGAAGATACTAGTCCTTTAACGAAACAGTTGAATGGCTGTTTGTTGCACACCAAGTCAATTTTTCTATGATTGCCTGTACAAAAGCAGAAAAATTGAAACACCAACAATAATTAGTTTATTATTATTGACCACCTTTTAAAGATTATTAATAATGAATATCAATTATTTACTAAGAATATTTAGAACGCTTCTACTATGCGCTGCCATTTTCTTGATCCCCTCATGTGTAAATGAATATGATGAGAATTCTATTGCTGGCAAATTTGTTTCTTCAGGCAATCGTTATGATTTATATAATCTTATTGAAAAATATTCAAAAGACAAAAGAATAATCATCCTCGGCGAATGCGGTCACGGTGACGGCCGTACTTTTGAAATAAAATCGGAAATTGTCAGATATTTGGATTCTATTGGCGATTACACCTTAATTCTTGAAGGAATGAATCCCTTTGACGGCGCAATTCTGAATGAAGAACTGCCAGTGCTGATAATTAACACTTCGTGGCTGAATGTTGGTAGTTCATGGAATCCTTTGTGGAGTCACACGGAAGAAGCATCAAAGCTGGTTGATGCAATGGACAAACACCAAATCGATTTTTACGGCATGGATGTCAATCCATCATACTGCAATAATTTCGAG
>JAUNNU010000159.1 GCA_030537295.1 Bacteroidia bacterium | reverse complement strand
AGATGTCCCGACATTCCAGTCGGTGATATTGGCGGGTGTCTATGACATCAAGAACCTGAAGCTCAAGATACGAAACGAGAATGAGCATCAGTACAGCAGTCCGTGGAACATCGCCGTTCCGTTCGACGTTGACATGTCGCTCCACGCCGACGGCATCGCAGGTATGCTGCGCGAATACCAAAGCGAGCGCGGCGTTTCATTTGATGAAGACTTGGTCGCGAACGAGATTTACGCCTATTCCGGCGGCTATCCGTTCCTCGTGTCGCGCCTGTGTCAGATAATCGACGGCAAGGGTTTCGGCTGGGACCGCAAGGGCGTGGTCGATGCGGTGCATGAAATCCTGAATGAGCGCAACACCCTTTTCGACGACATGGTAAAGAAGCTCGACCAGTTCCCGGAATTGAAGAACGTACTCAAAGCGACGCTGTTTTCAGGCCAGAAGACAAGTTTCAACCCTGACGAGAAGTACATCCAGCTGGCCGAGCGTTTCGGTTTCATAAAGAAGGTGCAGGGCTGCATCAGGATGTCGAACCGCATCTTTGAGACGCGCCTTTACAACCTGTTCACGGCGGAGGCGAGGATGGAGGAGATAGTGTGATTTAAGTCAAAACGAAGGAAAAATCATTGCCTTATCAAGATGTCATATTGAAGAGGCGTGTCGGAGTGTGTTTTTATCACCTCATATTATATTGATAACTAACGACTTTCAGCGTGTCGCCGTTGTTTTGCACGCGGCAGAACGAATATTCGAACTCGGTTTCATCGCCGAGCAACTCGTCAAGTTCTGATTCTCTGAAAAATACGGTGCAGTTGTCGAAATACACCTTCGCCTGCCTGTCGGCCTCCTCGATGCACACAGCTTCGTTTTTGCCATAAATCGAGAGACTGAAGGACGAGCCGACTTTCTGGGCACCCTTTCTTGAAATGTAATTTTTTACATTGTCAAGGTCGGCGGTGTGTTTAGAGTAAAAATGAGTCAGTTCGCAATTGAATGTGACGATAAATGTCTGCGCCTGTTCGCAAGAACAGAAAATAAAGCTGATTGCGAGAACCAACAATATGGATATTGATTTTTTCATAATGTTTTATTTTAAAAAGAGGAGAGAAGTCGTACCTCTCCCCTCTTTTCTCTTTGAACTTCAATTATTTGACGATGAGTTTCTGAGTCTTTATTCCGTTGATTTTCACGAAATAGACACCAGATTCGAGGTCTTTTGTCGAGATTGTCGTTTCGTTGCCGCCGACTTCCTGTCTAACGATGGTCTGGCCTGTCATGTTGAAGATCTCGACAGTCTGGATGTTGTTTCCTTCAATCTTGACGAAATCATCAGCCGGGTTAGGGAAGATGTTGAATGACAATTCGTTGACATCGCCGATGGCGTCAGGCATTGTTGTGAACGGAACGAGTGCGATTGTGCCCCATTCGCCGTTGGCGTTCTTGCCTTGTGCGAAGCCATAGTATTCTGTTTCAGGTGAAAGATCAATCCATTTCCATTCGCTGTATTCATAGTAAGGATACAGGTCTTCCTGGATTATATGGATGAGACCTTCTTCTCCGATTTCTTCATAGGTTGCCTTTTCGATAAGTCCGTAGTGGTATTCCGCTGTCTGGTCGTTAGGTGTGGTGAAAGTCATGACTTCCGTTGCAGAAAGCACTTCTACAGTCATTTCGATTTCAGAAAGTCCTGTGCCGCCGGCTGTTTGTGTCGTGGCTGTTGCAGTCACCATTTCGCCGAGAGAGGTGTCGGCGTTTACAGGGACGACATAGATGGTGTATTCTGTTGCCGGAGCCTGGTCATCCCATGTGTATGTCGTGACTCCGGTTGTCTGGATGCCCCACATTATGACGAGTTGATCCAACGGCTTCTGCATCATCTGCATCCACATTGACATTTCAGCTTCCGTGCTGAGGAGGTAGTGATAAGAAGCGCAGTCCTCGTTAGGCGTGAATGTTGCGGTGACAGTCGTGTTTGTCGTTGTGATGTCCGAAATCTCGACGCTCGCGCTCGCCGGGCTGGTGCAGTCATATTCCTGAATGCCGTGGTTTGCGAGTGCTGTGGTGATTGATTGTGCGTTGCTTATTGGCCAAAGGTCGTTGATGACGATGGAACGGTCCGGCTTGATTAATATCACTGTCGGATATGCGGAAATTCCGTATGTGTTGCAGATAGAACCGCCTCCGCTCGAAGTTCCGATGGTCGGATATTCAACACCGTACTGCTGGCACCAGTTTTGGCACTGTGTATCATTGTCTGATGGACTGATTTCCATGAAAAAGACATCGTGCATGTTGCATCCCAAGATCTGGTAGGCTTCAACAACTTTCGGGCACGCCGAGTTGCAAGGGCCGCATGTTGTGTAGAAGAAATCAATGAGAACATACTGTCCGCCGTCGAGGATGTCGAAGAGATGCACTTCAGTGCCGTGGCAGTCTGTTGCAGTGAAGTCAACGGCTGTTGAAAGTGGACATTGAGCGAATACGTTGATGCTCAATATCATGGCAAAGATAAATGTAAAGACTTTTTTCATAAAATGATGAATTTAGTTGATAAATTGATTATAATTTTTAAGCTGTAAAAATATAAAAAAAATCAATATTGTAAATGTTTTTATTATGAAAATTAAAATTTCGTATTTTTGCAGCCGATTTATTATAACGAATAAGAGCCGATATAACCGCGTTAGCGGTTACATATCAGTAACAATATAACCGCATAGTGATTGCACATCAGTATGAGTGAAGAGAGACCGATAAGAAAGCGCGACCGCATCATCAAGGGGTTTTCGAAGCTTCTGAAAGAGGACAAGTTGAAGGCTGTTTCAGAGTACATCGAGAATCCGGGGGAGTTCATTGCGCTTCTCAAGAGTTTCTGGTATTCTGATGTCGAGAAGCAGAAACAGTTCGACGAGTTCAGTGAGAACACGATTTCCAATTTTCACATCCCGTACGGCGTGTCGCCCAACGTAATGATTAATGGCAAGCGATATGTCGTGCCGATGGCGATAGAGGAGAGCAGCGTTGTCGCGGCGGCCTCGGCCGCCGCGAAATTCTGGGGCGACCGCGGCGGATTCCATGCCGAAGTGGTTGACACACAGAAAGTCGGACAAGTGCATTTCTGTTATAAAGGAGGAAAAAATGTCCTGCTGACGCTCTTCCCGGAGATAAAACAGACTCTGCGTGACGCCACGAAGTCAATAACCGCAAAGATGGAGAAACGCGGCGGAGGGATAATCGACATCCAACTCATCGACTTCACTGATAAAATCCCTGATTATTACCAGCTTCGTGTCACTTTCTACACCTGCGACTCGATGGGCGCAAACTTCATCAACACCTGCCTCGAAACTTTCGCTCACACGCTTCAGGACTTCTTCCTCCGTCAGAACCAACTTCCGCAAAACGAACGTCAGGTGGAGATTGTAATGTCAATCCTGTCGAACTATACACCTCAATGTCTTGTCAAAGTCTGGGTGGAATGCCCGCTTTACGACCTCGATGGTGTTGATGAACATCTTGACGGACAGGCGTTTGCGGAGAAATTCAAGAAGGCTGTTGACATCGCACACATCGACGTATATCGTGCGACGACACATAATAAAGGTATATATAACGGCATCGATGCGGTCGTCATCGCCACCGGCAACGATTTCCGCGCCACCGAAGCTGCCGGTCATTCTTACGCCGCCCGTAACGGACAGTACGAATCGCTGTCATCGGTTGAGATTAATGACGGAAAATTCAGGTTCATCCTCGAAGTCCCGATGGCTCTCGGCACCGTCGGCGGCCTCACTTCGCTTCATCCTTTGGCGAAAGAATCGCTCGAACTGCTTGGAAAACCTTCGGCTCCAGAACTGATGATGATTGCCGCCACGATGGGTCTCGCAAATAACTACGCAGCCGTCAAGTCACTGACAACCAAAGGAATACAGCAAGGTCACATGAAAATGCACCTCGCCAACATCCTTAATCAGATGAATGCCACCGATGAAGAAAAAGCCGCGGCACTCGTTCATTTCAAAGACGTCACCGTAACATACGCCGGCGTCGAGGAGTTCCTGAAGGAGGTTAGGGGCCTGAGGTAATTAGGAGTT
>JAUNNU010000050.1:5913-19137 GCA_030537295.1 Bacteroidia bacterium | reverse complement strand
TTCCCTCATTTCTGCCTTCGATTTTGGCAAAACTAATGACCTCGTTATTTGTGCGGATGGTGTCCATGTCCTTGTCGTATGACCGTAGGTCCTCTGGAGTCAGTTGAGCTATTTCTGAAATCCTGCCGACTTTCTTGAATACAGGTTGTTTTTGTATGAAAGGCAATTGTCCTTTGAAATTCTGCATGTTTGCCAAGATGTATAGCCAATATTCAATCATCGTTTTCGGGTAATCTTCTGATTTGTCTTTGAAATCAGGGATTTCCAATGTGAAGGCCTTCAGTTTGTCGGAGAACAGCTCGCCCGTCTCACTGACGGTCATCTGAATCGTCCTCAAGTAACGAGGCTTGAACCCTTTCATGTGAAAATTCAGGAAAAACACGCCGTAAATCGGCTTCAGACTGTAATCCCAATTCTTGTCGCCGGATCCTTTCTGATTTGAGAACGAACGCGACAAGTAATAAAGAATCCTCTCGCTGAAATGTTCCTGTCCGCGGTTTTGCATCTCAACGATAAACTCGTCTCCGTCTTCAGTCATGCAGCGCAAGTCGTAAATGACACCTCTAAATGTCTCATTGTCAGGGCCTAACTCTTTGTCAAGGAAAATCAGATCCTTTATCGGTGAACTCGGTTGAAGCAAATCGGTGAGAAACGCTTTCATGATATCCTTGTCACCGAAAATCCTCTTGAAGCCAAAATCCGTAAGCGGATTGATGTAACGTGTTCCACTGTAGTCGAATAGCGTAGTCATAACTTTTGTCTTTGATATCGGCTGCAAAGATATAAATCTTTTGTGACTTGAAGCTGTTTTTTGAATGTTTTTTTAAAAGTATTAACGCTAAAAAACTTGAAGCGAATATTTAAACACGAGTTACACGATTTTTTTCACAAGTTACACAAGTTTTTTTAATTGCCCAACCTTTTTTCACCTTTATAATTTTCACCTATAAGACGGCTGCCATCTGTTCTTGCAGCTTTCTTGCTTCTTCGGCTGCTCTTTCGGCGAAGTCTTCGTCGTTGGAGGCGTAGATGATGCCGCGCGACGAGTTGACGATAAGTCCGCAGTCTTTGTTAAGGCCGAATTTTGCGACAGCCTGAAGGTCGCCGCCTTGCGCTCCGACACCTGGGACGAGAAGGAAATGCTCCGGAAGAAGTTTGCGGATCTCGCCGAGTTCCTCTGGATGTGTTGCGCCGACAACGTACATCATCTTGTCGCTGCCAGCCCATTCCGCCGACTTCGCCAGGACGTTCTTATATAATTCCTTGCCTTCGATGTTGAGGTATTGGAAATCCTTCGAGCCTTTGTTTGATGTCAGGGCAAGAAGAATCACCCATTTGTCGTCGAAGCCGAGGAACGGCTCGACGGAGTCAACGCCCATGTAAGGGGCCACTGTGATGGCATCGGCTTTCAATGTCTCGAAGAAGGCGCGTGCATAGTTGGCTGATGTGTTGCCGATGTCGCCGCGTTTTGCGTCGGCGATGACGAACATCTCCGGGTAATTTGTCTTGATGTAACTGATTGTCTTTTCGAGACTTGCCCAGCCTTTCGCGCCATAGACTTCGTAAAACGCCGTGTTCGGCTTGAAGGCGATGGCGTATCTCGCTGTGGCGTCGATGATGGCCTTGTTGAAGGCGAAGACTGGGTCTTCCTCATTGAGAAGATGCTGCGGTATTTTCTTGATGTCTGTGTCAAGACCGACGCAAAGGAACGACTTCTTTGCACGGATTTGATTTATGATTTGCTGTTTGTTCATGTTGCGGTTAGGACTGTAGTTCTGTTATCTTTTAACTTTACTCTTTTAACTTTTAACTGACTATTCCATGCTCTCCTTCAACCTCTCGGCGTTCTCCGCCATCTGGAGGTTCTCGATGAATGATGTCAGGTCGCCGTCCATGACGGATGTCAGGTTATAGACCGTGAATCCGATGCGGTGGTCGGTGACGCGCCCTTGCGGATAGTTGTATGTGCGGATCTTCGCCGAGCGGTCGCCTGTCGAGACCATGGTCTTACGTTTAGAGCAGACCTCCTCCATGTATTTGTTGTATTCTTGTTCGTAGATGCGCGTTCTTAGGATCTTCAGTGCCTTGGCCATGTTTTTTGCCTGTGAACGCTCGTCGATGCAGCTCACCACCACGCCTGTCGGGATGTGGGTGAGACGTACGGCACTGTATGTGGTGTTGACGCATTGTCCGCCAGGACCTGATGCGGCGCAATAGACTTCTTTCTTGATGTCTTTGTCGAGCAGTTCGACATCGAACTCTTCGGCTTCCGGAAGCACGACCACTGATGCGGCGGAGGTGTGGATACGTCCTTGTGTCTCGGTCTTCGGCACGCGCTGCACGCGGTGTACACCCGACTCGAACTTCAGGATTCCGTATGCGCCGTCGCCGGTGACGTTGAAAACGATCTCTTTGAAGCCGCCGGCGGTGCCTTCGTTGGCATCGACGGTCTCGACCTTCCAGTTTTTCGTCTCGCAGAACTTGATATACATCCTGTAGAGGTCGCCCGCGAAGATGGCAGCCTCGTCGCCGCCTGTGCCGGCACGTATCTCCATCACGGCGTTCTTGCCGTCTGTCGGGTCTTTCGGGATGAGCATCAGACGGATGTCTTCTTCGAGCTTCGCCGACTTCTCAGTGGCTTCATCAAGTTCCTCCTGCGCCATCTCACGCATGTCCTCGTCTTTTTCAGACTTCAGAATCTCCTTTGCCTCCTCGATGTTTGCGAGGTAATTCTTGTATTGGTTGAACGCATCTATCACAGGCTCAAGGTCTTTGTAGTCCTTGTTCACCTTGACGTAACGCTTCATGTCGTTCATCAGTTCGGGGTCGTTGAGTTGCTCGCGCAGCCCTTCCCAACGTTCTTTTATCGCTTCTAATTTGTCAATTATTTCCATTAGTATTCAAATATTCCGTATTTACTTTTTATTGTGAGGCGTTTTCTGTCTGATGCCTCGACATGTCCTATTATCTGAGCGTTGATATTGAATGAGTTGGCAATCTTTATCATCTCTTCCGCCGATTTCTCGTCGGTGTAAATTTCAAGACGCGAACCCATATTGAAAACCTTGTACATCTCCTGCCAGTCGGTTCCTGACGACTCTTGAATCATCTGGAACAATGGCGGAATTTCAATCATGTTGTCTTTGATAATATGGAGATTGTCAATGAAATGCGTCACTTTCGTCTGTGCGCCCCCGCTGCAATGGATGATACCGTTGATATGTCCGCGGAAGTTTTCGAGAATCGGGACCATCATCGGCAGGTATGTGCGGGTAGGGGCGAGGATGAGTTTCCCGACATCGACGCCTTCCACGGAAGTGGCTTCAGTAAGCGTGTGGTTGCCTGAATAAATCAGGTCTTCAGGGATAGAGTGGTCGTAGCTCTCGGCGTATTTCTCGGCGAGATAATGTCCGAGCACGTCGTGACGCGCCGATGTCAGTCCGTTGCTGCCCATGCCTCCGTTGTATCTGTCTTCGTAAGTGGCCTGTCCGTATGATGCGAAGCCGACGATGACATCGCCGGGAGTGATATGGTTCTCAATGACTTCCGAGCGTTTCATCCTCGTGGTGACTGTGCTGTCAACGATGATGGTTCTCACCAAGTCGCCCACGTCAGCGGTCTCGCCTCCTGTGAGGTAAATGCCGACACCGAGTGAACGCAGCTTCGCAAGAAATTCTTCCGTCCCGTTGATGACGGCCGAGATGACCTCGCCGGGGATGAGGTTCTTGTTACGTCCTATCGTTGAGGAAAGCAGCATCTTGTCGGTCGCACCGACGCACATCAGGTCATCGGTGTTCATGACGACGGCATCCTGCGCGATGCCCGCCCATACCGACAAGTCACCTGTCTCTTTCCAATAAAGATATGCGAGCGATGACTTCGTACCGGCGCCGTCGGCATGCATGATGTTACAATATTCATCATCGCCGCCGAGTATGTCGGGGATGATTTTGCAGAAAGCATTGGGATACAACCCCTTATCGAGATTTTTTATCGCATTGTGGATGTCTTCTTTCTCCGCCGAGACACCACGAAGGCTGTAACGTTTTTCTATCATGTCAGATGTTTAGGTGTTTGAGGTGTTTTTTTTGAATACCTGATTACCTCAAACTCCTAAAAACCTAATTACTTGAAAATGAGTTTCTTTTCGTTTGTGTTAAACTCGAAGTTGCCGAACTTCTTCAGGTCTTTAAATCCGATTACCCAGTCTTCAACCTGATTGTTATATACGGTGACTTCAATGTTTTCAACTTTTCTGTCGGCGATGTACATCTCTTTGATTTTGAACACTGCACGGTTCATGACAGCACCAGCTGTGATTATCCTTTCGATGTTGTCGCCAACGAAATCGTTCTTCGAGATGTGACCGTCTTTGAGCAGCTGCATCACTTTCTTCTGTGAAACGCTGAATTCACCGTCTTTGTCGTAACAAATCGTCTCGGTGTATGCGTTGATGATTGACTTGAATTTGAAAAGTCCGGTCTTCTCATCCTGCGTGAATGCAACTTTGTTGTCGTTAGGATTCATGCTGACGGCGACGTTCTGGTCATCGCTGATTTTGTCTCTCGGAATATAATCTTTGCTGATGACTTTAAATTCCGTTCTTCTGTTCAGCTGATGGGCGTATTCCTGCAACTCCTTGGTATTCAATGCGACGATGAAATCTTCAGTCAGGACGGTGCCGGCTTTGAATGTATAATTGTTGAACGTGAAGTCTTTGTTGAGCGTTCTCGGTTTGCGTTCGCCGTAGCCTTTTGCGGTGAGTCGCAGCGGGTCGATGCCTCTGATGACAAGATAATCGCACACCGACTGGGCGCGTTTCAGTGAAAGGATGTCGTTGCGTGCGTCGGTGTCACGGAAGTCGGTGTGTGAACCGAGTTCCACGGTGATGTTCGGATTCAGTTGGAGAAGCTCGACGAGGCCTTGCAGTGAGTCTTCAAACTGAGGCTGCAAATCCCATTTTCCGAGTTCGTATTGAATCTCCGGAAGCACCACGGCTTCGTCCGGAATCATCATCAGCTCGTATTCTTTCTGGAAATCGTGGCTGAACTCAAGCCCGACGGTGCTGATGGTGTCGGTGGTTGTGAAATAGTTCGGCTTGTCGATGGTGAGGACATAAACGTTTCCGAGGGCAAGCTGGCTGCTCGTGAATTGGAAACCGCCGTTCTCGCTTGAGAGTGTGGTGGCCGACGAGCCGTCAGAGCCGGATATTTTCACGTTTGCGCCGGTGACGAACTGAAGCGTGTTCGGGTCTTTGACGGCGCCGTTGATGGTGATGAGGACCGGCGGTTCGATGAAGTAATAGATGTCGTCATCGAGACCGTTGCGGCTGTCGCGGTTCGAGATGAAGAATCCGCGTTCTTCTGTCGGGTGGAAGGTTATCCCGTAGTCGTTGCCTATGGAATTTATTGGATATCTGAGGTTTACAGGTTCTCCCCAGTTTCCGAGTGAGTCGATGGTTGTAACGAAGATGTCGAGTCCGCCCATGCCGCCGTGTCCGTCGGAGGCGAAATACAAGGTGCTGTCGTTACGCAGGAACGGGAACATCTCATCGCCTTGCGTGTTGATGACATCGCCGAGGTTGAACGGGCGTCCGAATGTCCCGTCATCGCCTTTCATCGCCATCCAGATGTCCTTGCCGCCGAAGCCGCCTTTGCGGTTCGCCGCGAAATAGATGACCGACTCGTCCTGCGACAACGTCGGATGCCCGATGACATCAAGGGAATCGATGCTCGCGATCTTCACGATGTCCGGCTCGCCGAAAGCACCGCCGGCGTGTGACGACTTCACGATCTCACAGCCCGACTGACGTTTCTTGGCGTTGCCGCAGCGTGTGAAATATACCGTCGAGAACGACTTGTTGAAGAACGGCACGCCCTCGCTTCCCTGTGAGTTGAGTCCGCCTTCCTCGTCGGTGAGCGTCGGCTTGTCCCACACACCCTGCCTGTCCTGACGCGATGTGTAAAAGTCCGCGAATTTCTGTCCGGTGATGGCGTCTTTCTCGTTGTGGACACCGCCGTCGCGGGTGGAACTGAATATCACTTCGTTATATTGATTGTTAGTCCAAGCGATTCCGAAATCCGCTGCTTTGGAATTCAATACTTTAAGTCTTGTCACTTCGTATTTTGAAGGAAATTCCATCCATTCCTGGATGTGTTCTATGTCGGCGGCTGCAAGTTCTGCTCGCGGGTCGTCAGGGACGGCTTGTCTGTACATCTCGTAAAACTCAAGTGCCTCATTGTATTTTTCGTTACGTTTCAGCATGTCGGCGTAATGCAGATACACCTCAGGCTTCTCAAGCGGGAAGTCGGTTTTCACCACTCTTTTGTATTGCGCCGCCGCCTGACGCGGGTTGTCGGTGAGACGGTAGCATTCGCCGAGCTGGAAGGTGATACGGACGCGTTCCTGTTCGTATTTCTTGCTGCCTGTCTTTTTATATGCTTTCTTGTAGCGTTCGATGGCGTTGAAATACTGCCCGCGTTCAAACAGAATGTCTGCGTTTTTTGCAGGACTTTTGCGTTGTGCTTCAAGCTGTTGCGTCGAACCGAAAAGTATCAGTGCCAATATGAGCAATAGTTTTTTTGACATAAAATTCCATTTTTTGGATGTAACGAAAATAATCTTGCAAAATTACATTTTTTTTTGATACAAACGAGAAAAAAGATTAGAGATTAGAGAGGAAAGGGGAGTGAGGAATAAAAAAGAGACGGGGTTGAAAAACCTCGTCTCTATGAATTATTGCCTTTTAACAATTATTTTCTCTTTGTCTTTGTCTCTTCAAGCAACTTGGCATCCTGCTCTTTGCCTTTGAAAAGGATGTAGGCGAATGGTGATGCGATGAAGAGTGATGAGAATGTACCGGCCACGATACCGATGAGCAATGCGAACACGAAGCCGCGGATTGTCTCGCCACCGAAGATGAAGATTGCGAGCAACACGACCAACGTTGTGCCTGATGTGTTGATTGAACGCATCAATGTGCTGTTGACACCGTTGTTGATTCTCTCGTACCATGTTCTCTTCGGATAAAGGGCGACGTTCTCACGGATACGGTCGAAGATAACCACGGTGTTGTTGATTGAGTAACCGATGATTGTCAGCACCGCCGCGATGAACGACTGGTCAACCTCCATTGAGAATGGCATGACGCTGTAAAGCAGTGAATACAGACCGATTACGATGATTGTATCGTGTGCCAATGCGATGATTGAAGAAACACCGTACTGCCATCTTCTGAAACGGATTGCGATATAGACGAAGATTACGACCAACGAGAATGCGACTGCCCAGAACGCCTTGCGTGTCACGTCGTCAGCGATGGTGCCGCCGACTTTCTGTGAACTCATGATGCCGATTGAGACATCATCTGACGAGAACTGCTGGTATGTCACATCGCCGGTATAGAATCCCTTCAATGCGCCGAAGAATGCTTCTTGAATCTGTGCGTCAACCTCCGGGTCGTCGTTGTCAACCATGTACTTGGTCGTGACCTTCACCTGGTTGGCTGGGCCGAATGTCTTCACGAGTGGTGTCTCGTTGGCTGCCTGGAAGATGTCGATGGCTGTGAGAGCCTCACGTACCTCATTGTCATTGACTTCCTTGTCGAAGCGGATGACGTAGTTACGGCCGCCCTTGAAGTCGATGCCGAGGTTGAGTTTCAATGTGCAGAGTGAGATTGCGCTCACGAGAATCATTGCGCCGCCGATGATGAAGGCTGTCTTGCGGAACTTGATGAAGTCGAAGTTTGCGTGCTTCATGAAGTCGCGTGTCATGTCGGTCGAGAACTTGATGTCCTTGCCTTTTGCGAGCCATCCTTCAAGGATGAGACGTGTGATGAAGATTGAAGTGAACAACGATGTGCAGATACCGATCATCAATGTCGTTGCGAAACCTTGGACAGGACCTGTACCGAACTCGAAGAGGATGAGACCTGTGAGGAATGTGGTGATCTGACCATCGAGGATGGCCGAGTAAGCCGCCTTGAAACCGTCGGAGACTGCGAGACGCAAGCCCTTGCCGGACGCGACTTCCTCCTTGATACGTTCGAAGATGATGACGTTCGAGTCAACAGCCATACCCAATGTCAACACTATACCTGCGATGCCAGGGAGCGTGAGCACTGTGCCGAATGATGCGATGACACCGAAGAAGAACACGATGTTCACGAGCAATGCGATGTCAGCCGCGACACCTGCCTTGCTGTAGAAGAACAGCATGTAAATGAGCACGAGGCAGAATGCGATGATGAATGACCAGAAACCTGAAGTGATAGCTTCCTGACCGAGTGAAGGACCGACGACGTTCTCTTCGAGGATTCTCGCCGGAGCCGGCAACTTACCGGCTTTCAGGATGTTAGCCAAGTCCTGGGCTTCTTCAACTGTCATGTCACCGCCGGAGATCTGTGAGTGACCGCCTGGGATTTCATCATTGACGACAGGATATGAATATACGTAATTGTCAAGGACGATGGCCACCTGACGGCCGATGTTGTCACCTGTCAGGCGTTTCCATGCCTTCGCACCTTCTGAGTTCATTTGGATTGTGACTTCGACGCGGCCGTTCGGGTCGTAGTCCTGACGTGCCTCCGTGATGACTTCACCACCGAGTGAGCATCTGTTGTCGCGGTTTGCCTTCAGTGCGACGAGGTCGATGTATTCAGCACCCGACTCTGTGATGTTCGGCTTCACGCACCAAGCGAAACGCATGTTACGCGGGAAGATCGTGCTGACTTTCTTGAGCATTCTGTTGACGTTTGCTGTATCTTTCACGAGAGCTGAACCGACGCGTGCCGTCTGTGCCGGAGCCATCATGCCGTTGGCATTCGTGTAATATGATGGCTGAAGGACTGCGTAAAGCGGGTTGTTCTTCTGGAATGATTCGAGAGCGTCGGTCTGAGCCTTCTTCAGTGAGTCTTCTGCTGACATCTGGTTGAGGAGTGCGAGGTCTTCGCCTTCTTCTTCGATAGTGTCAGTCTCTTCCACGGCCTCCGTTGTCATCGCCTTTTCGATCTCGGCGAGACGTGCGTTGGCTTCTTCAAAATGCTGGTAGATCTCATTGAAGTTGTACGTCTCCCAGAATTCGAGCTGTGCCGTTCCCTGAAGGAGTTTGCGGACACGCTTCGGATCCTTGATGCCCGGAAGCTCGACCAAGATACGGCCTGAACCTTCAAGCTTCTGGATGTTCGGCTGTGCGACACCGAAACGGTCGATACGTGTTCTCAAAATCTGATATGAACGGTCGATTGCGCCGCTTGTCTCTTCCTTGATGACCTTGAGGACTTCTTCGTTTGTCGAGTTGACAGTGATGCCTTTGTCTTTGAACTCATAGAGGAAAATTGAAGCAAGGCGGGCGTTAGGATCGAGCTTCTGGTAAGCCTCGCCGAAAAGGTCAACGAAGTCCTTCTGGCTGTTGAGGTGCTGTGCCTTCGCCTCTTCCATCGCCTTTCTGAATGTCTCGTCTTTTGTCTGTGCGTTGCCTGAAAGAGCGTAGATGATGTCAGGTACCGACACTTCCATCATAACGTTCATGCCACCTTTAAGGTCAAGGCCGAGGTTGAGCTCCTGCTCCTTGCACTTGCGGTAGTCCTGCCACATGTAAACTTTAACTGTGCCTACTGAATCGAGATAATAGGTCTCTCTCGCTGTCTGGATCGAATCCAACAACTCTTCGTAAGCTTTCTGATCTCCGTTAGCCATCTTTGTGGCTAATGTGAGTGATTCCTGACCTTTGGCGTACTTCTCGGCTTTGCCTTCGATGTGCTTTGTCACGAACGTGAATGACAACTGGTACACCGTAAAGATCGCCAATAATAATGCCAAAAGCTTAATGACTCCTTTGTTTTGCATTGTAATTGAATTTGATTATTAAACTTTTTATTTGTTAATTTCTGTTTAAAAATTTTTAGCGTGCAAAAATACGACATTTTTACATTGCCACCAAATATTTTTTCATAAAAATAAACGCCTGTTTCAATAAAAACAAATGTCGTGTTTATCTGCCCACTTTTAACTCTCCATTAATATTTCAACCATTTAAAAATTTCTTTCCAGCTGGTTTTCTTCCCGTACATCAAGATGCCCGTGCGGTAAATCTTGGCGGCGAACCATGTGAAAAGAATGAATGTCAGCACAAGAATCGCCAACGACACTCCAATCTGCCAATATGGCACGCCGTATGGAATCCTCAACATCATCGCAATCGGTGATGTGAACGGAATCATCGAAAGCCAGATGCTCAGGCTGCTGTTCGGAGCATTCGCTATCGTTGTCGCAAATATTATTGATAATATCATCGGCGCGGAAATCGGAAGCGTGAACTGCTGCGAGTCAGTCTCGTTGTCACACGCCGAGCCTGTTGCTGCGAACATCGCCGCATAAAGAAGATATCCGCCGATGAAATACAACAGGAACGACCACAAAATCGCGCTGAAATTAATGGAATTGACGACATCCATTACCTCTTTCATCATCTCGTTGTCTTGCGCAATCTGTTGTACATCAGCGATTTGCTCTGTCATTACGGTCCCGTTCGACAACAAATCCGGCGTTCCTGTAGCCATCGTCGCAACCGTGTAAATCCCAAAGGAAAGCACCACCCAAAGCACAAACTGCGTCAGCCCGACCAAAGCGATGCCGACAATCTTGCCCATCATCAGTTCAAATGGCTTCACGGAACAGATTATCACCTCAATGATTCTGTTCGTCTTTTCCTCAATGACACCGCGCATCACCTGACCGCCGAAAAGGAATATCGCAAAATATATTATGACAGCAAGGAAAAGTCCGAGCATCATCTCAAGTTCGCCGAAACTTTTCTTCTCTACCTCCTCACCGTTCACCTCGTCCATGCGCACTGTTTGCAACGTTATCGCGGTTGACATCGCCGACCTCACAATGTCGGGATCGATGCCTAAAGCCAAAAGTTTCTGATGCTCAATGACTTGCTTCATCGACGACTTGATATGGCTCGTCAAGGTTATCGGCAACGGGATCTTGCTGTATATCTCGGCGTTGGTCGGGATGTTGAGTTCGGTTGCCGGAATGTAAAGCACACCGTCATAAACTCCTTCTTTCACAAGGTTTTTTACTTCATTGAAATCCTGGTCAAGATAAAGGAAACTGTTGGCGTCGGTGTCTTCAAACTTTCCTTTGAACATCCCCGACTCGTCGCAGACCGCAATGATTTTCTTCTCCTCGAATTTTTCGGAGTTGACCATCAGGATCGCCGGCAGAAACATCAATGCGGCAAACAGGACGGGAGTGAGGAATGTTATGATGAGAAATGATTTTTTCTTGACACGTGTCAGATATTCTCTTTGAATAATTATTCCGATTTTCATGGCAGTGGTTTTTTAGGAGTTTGACGAATTGGATGTGACGAGATTGATGAAAATGTCATTCATCGAAGGCAGTATTTCATTGTAAGAAATCAGTTCTCCTTCGTCTAAAATGTTTTTAATCAACGCATTGGCGTTTTCCGACTGAACGGTGATGTGGATGTTCCCGTTTCTGTCGTCGGCCATGTTCAGGATGGTGTGTCCTTCAGGAATGTTGATTCCTTCGTTGAAAGGTCTTATTACCATCTCGTATTTGTGTGTCTTGTACTGCTGTTTTATCTCGTTGACACCGCCTTCAAGTATTTTCACACCTTTATTAATAAGCATGATGTTGTCGCAAAGTTCCTCGACGGATGCCATGTTGTGTGTCGAGAACAGAATCGTCGCTCCGTCTTCGCGAAGCTGCAAGATTTCTTTTTTCAGAAGATTCACGTTCACGGGGTCGAAGCCGGAGAACGGCTCGTCGAAAATGAGGAGTTTCGGCTCGTGTATCACGGTGACTATGAACTGCACTTTCTGCTGCATTCCCTTGCTGAGTTCTTCCACTTTCTTGTCCCACCACTCGGTGATGCCGAGTTTCACGAACCAGCGGCGGAGTCGTTTGTCGGCGGTGTTTTTGTCGAGGCCTTTCAGCTGGGCGAGGTAGATGGCTTGTTCGCCGACTTTCATCTTTTTGTAAAGGCCGCGTTCTTCCGGAAGGTATCCGATTATCGCCACGTCGTCGGGCGACAGCGGCTTGCCGTCGAGGAGAACCTGACCCGTGTCGGGCATCGTTATCTGGTTGATTATCCTGATGAGTGTCGTCTTTCCGGCTCCGTTGGGACCGAGCAAGCCGTAAATGCTCTGCTTCGGCACGGAGATGGAGATGCCGTCAAGCACTTTCTTATTGCCGTACGACTTGTTTACGTTATTGATTTCTAAGTAGTTCATTAGGTGTTTAGGTGTTTTAGGTGTTTTTAGGTGTTTGTGAACTGAAATACCTCAAATTCCTCAAACACCTCAAACTCCTATCTAACTGAAAAAGTCTCTGATTTTGTCGAATGCGCTTTTGTCGTTTGCACCGGGTCTCGGCTTGAAGTTGTCGCTGTTGAGAAGCGTCTTCATCATCTGTTCTTCTTCTTTCGAGAGTCTCTTTGGTGTCCAGACATTGACGTTTACGATGAGTTCGCCTCTGCCGTAGCTGTTGATTTCCGGAAGTCCTTTGCCACGGAGTCGGATGATGTCGCCGCTTTGTGTTCCTGCCGGAATCTTGATATTGACGGTTCCGCCGATGCAAGGCACATCGACGTTGCATCCGAGCGCCGCCTGCGGGACGCTGACGAATAGATTGTAAATCAAGTTGTTGCCATCGCGTTCGAGTCTGTCGTCTTTTGTCTCTTCGATGAGGATGAGGAGGTCGCCTGGGACGCCGTTGTGTGCGCCCGCGTTGCCTTTGCCTCTCACGGAGAGCTGCATTCCTTCAGCCACTCCCGCCGGAATGTCGAGTTCTATGACTTCTTCGCCTTTGACGATGCCTTCGCCGTTACAGCACGAACATTTTTTCTTTATGATGTGGCCTTCGCCTTTACACGTTGGACAAACTGATACGGTCTGCATCTGCCCGAAGATCGACTGTCTTGATGTCACGACCTGGCCTCTTCCGTGGCATGTAGGGCATGTCTCTGTCTTTCCGTCCTCGGAGCCGCTGCCGCCGCATTTCGAGCATGGCACGTATTTGTTGACTTTCACTTTTTTCTTGACGCCGGTGCTGACTTCGTCGAGGGTGAGTTTGACTTTCAGCCGCAGGTTCGAGCCGCGATAGGCAGAACGCTGTCCGCCGCCGCCGAAGCCTCCGCCGAAACCGCTGACTCCGCCGCCGATCCTGCTGGTCTACATTTCTCTGAGTAATT
>JAUNNU010000050.1:0-5903 GCA_030537295.1 Bacteroidia bacterium | reverse complement strand
AGCCTCCGCCGAAACTGTTGTTCAACAGGTCGCTGAGGATGTCGCCGAACTGCCCGAAGATGTCGCTCATCGAGGCTCCGCTGAAGTCCTGCCCCTGCGCTCCTGCGAAACCGAAACGGTCGTAACGTGCGCGTTTGTTCTCGTCACTCAACACGCTGTAGGCCTCCGCCGCCTCCTTGAACTTCTCCTCGGCTTCCTTGTCACCGGGGTTTCTGTCAGGATGATATTGCAACGCTTTCTTTCTGTACGCTTTCTTGATCTCATCGGCTGTGGCGTTCTTCTGAACCTCCAGCACTTCGTAGTAATCTCTCTTTTCCATCTTGTAAAGCTTTGAAGCTTAATTTATTAACATCCTACAACGACGCGAGCGTAACGGATGACCTTGCCGTTAAGTTTGTATCCTTTCTGAATGACATCCATCACCTTGCCTTTCAAAGTCTCTTCCGGTGCCGGAATTTGTGTCAGGGCTTCATGCTCATCGGTGTTGAATTCTGCGCCGTTGGCGTTGATTTCTTCGAGTCCTTTCTGCTCCAAAGTCTTTTTTAACTTGTTGTAAATCAACAAAGCTCCTTCGTAGTTGCTCTTGTCTTCGCTCTTCTCCATCGTAGGAAGCGCTCGCTCGAAGTCGTCGAGAATCGGTAACATCGCTGAAATGGCACCTTCCGATGCCGTCTTAATCAATTCGATTTTTTCATTGGCGGTGCGTCTGCGGAAGTTGTCATATTCTGAATAAAGACGTACATATTTGTCATTCAATTCATTATACTTTTCCTGAAGCTCTGCCAACGGGTCTTTCTCCTCTTTCACTTCTTCAGCCTTATTGGATTCTTCAACATTCTTGGAGTCTTTAGGCTCTTCGGTGTCCTTAACTTCTTCAGATTCCTTAAACTCCGTTTTAACTTCTTTATTCTCAACGTCTTGAGAATTTTTCTTGTTCTTCTTCTTATCTCCCATAGTATGTATAAATTAATTTTTTACAAAATAACGCAATCTCCAAACAAAAACATTGCCATGACGTTTGAGGTGACAATTTGTCACAGTCTCTTGTTGTTTTCTGTTAGATTCTTTCAATGTCGGCGCCGAGTTCGCGCAGTCTTGTGTCGATGTCCTGATAGCCGCGGTCGATTTGGTCGATGTTGTCGATTATCGAAGTCCCGTTGGCTGACAGTGCGGCGATGAGCAGTGCGACGCCGGCTCTGATGTCGGGTGACGCCATCCTCAGTCCTTTGAGCTGGTGGCTTCTGTCGAGGCCGATGACGTTGGCGCGGTGCGGGTCGCAGAGGATCACCTGCGCGCCCATGTCGATGAGTTTGTCAACGAAGAAGAGTCGGCTCTCGAACATCTTCTGGTGGATGAGCACCGTTCCTTTCGCCTGTGTGGCCACCACGAGGATGATGCTGATCAGGTCGGGGGTGAAGCCCGGCCACGGTGCGTCGGCTATCGTCAGGATGCTTCCGTCGAGGAAGGTATCGACTTCGTAATGCTGTTGCGCCGGGATGTGTATGTCATCGCCGATGAACTCCATCTTGATGCCGAGTTTTTTAAAGGTGGCCGGAATGATGCCGAGGTCTTGTATCCCTGCTTCCTTGATGGTGATGTCGGAGCCTGTCATGGCGGCGAGTCCGATGAAAGAGCCTACCTCGATCATGTCGGCGAGCAGGCGGTGTGTCGTGCCGTGTAGTCTCTCCACGCCGGTGATGCGTAGCAGGTTGGAGCCGACGCCGTCGATTTTCGCGCCCATGGAGATGAGCATCCTGCACAGCTGCACGAGATACGGCTCACATGCGGCGTTGAAGATGGTGGTGGTGCCTTTCGCCATCACCGCGGCCATCACGATGTTCGCGGTTCCGGTCACCGAAGCCTCGTCGAGTAGCATGTATGTGCCTTTCAGCCCGTCATCCGGCGCGATGAGATGGTAACAATATTCCATGTCTGTCGTCTCCATCGTGGCGCCGAGGTTCTGCAATCCGATGAGGTGCGTGTCGAGACGGCGGCGTCCTATCTTGTCGCCGCCCGGACGCGGCATGTAGCCGTTGCCGAACCTTGCCAAGAGCGGACCGAGAATCATCACGCTGCCGCGCAGACGTGTGGCGCGCTCGTGGAAGTCCTCGGTGTCGAAATATTCATGGTTTATGTCTTTCGCCTGCAACGTCACCTCACTCTTGCTGGTGCGTTTCACATCGACACCCATGCCCTTCATCAACTCGATGAGATTGTTGATGTCAAGGATGTCTGGCAAGTTTGTAATTGTCACCGGCTCGTCGGTGAGAAGCGCGGCGCAAAGCACCTGCATCGCCTCGTTTTTCGCACCCTGTGGGACAATGACCCCGCTGAGCTTGTTCCCGCCTTTTATTCTGAATGAAGACATGATATTTTTTTTGAAATTTTATGATAAATCCATTTAATTCCCAACACCCCAAGATTCGCCTCGTCTTAGTTTTTCTTGATGGGTCTGTTCGGGTTGTTGCTCTTGGCTTGCGCCTGATTTTTCTGCTTGCCGCCTTTTTTCTTCTTCTGCTGCTGTTGTGGCTGTTGCTGTTGCGGCATCTTGCCGAGAATCTCGTTGGTGGGCGTGAGCTTCGTGTCTATAGGAAGCGTTATCTCCCCGTCGGAAATCTTGTAGAGGTCGTCGAGGATCAGCAGGTCGTTGACGGTGTCGCGGTTCCAGTTGAGGTAGTCGCGTTTCATCTGGTTGGCTATATTCACCAAGATGGCCTGTTTCTTCGGGCCGTCTTCCATCTCCTTGACTTTCTTCACAACATCGTAGATGTACTGACCGTAATGTCCGTAGCGGATGTTATTTTTTTGATAGCCAACGTGGTCGGGTCTTTTCTTCTGCATCTCCGGTGTCGGCTTCGGGTATGGGCCGTCAACGTCGAGCTCGTAGTTGGCTATGATGTGAAGATGGTCCCAGAGCTTGTGGTTGTAGTCGTTGGTCTCCCTGACCTGCTGGTTCATCTGCGCCATCACGCTGACCACGAAATAGGCGGCTTCGGTGCGCTGGCGGCGGTTCTCGACGTCCATCAGGTGACGTATCATCATCTGAATGTTACGTCCGTATTCTGAAATCACGATTTGCTCGCGTCCTGTGTTGTATTCCATAATATGTGTTGTTGTGTTGTTTATCCTTTGTAAATGTTTAGTTTTGCGAATTTAAGCATCAATAACTTCGTTCCGCAGGTGTCGAACGCGACTGAGGCTTTTTTGTTCGGGCCGGTGCCTTCTACTTTCATCACGGTGCCTTGCCCGAATTTCTGGTGGAGCACTCTTTGTCCGACGTCGATGATTTCCGGGTCCGCCGGTACGAAATCGGCATCCGACGCTTGCGGCGCGGCCGCGGTCCTCGGCGTCTCCGGCATCCTCGGCTTTTCTGAATAACCGTAAGTGTTTCGCCGCTCGTCTCCCGTCTCCCGTCTCCCGTAAGATTCTGACCATGAACCGCGGCTTGTGCCGAACGGGTTGTATTTGCGTTCTTCTTTTATCGTCGTACCTCTGAATGAGGCTTTCTTCGTCTTTTCAATCAGATCCGGATTTATCTCCTCGATGAAGCGCGACGGCTCGCTGAGCGAGAGGTTGCCCCAGCGGTAGCGGCTCTCGGCGTAGCTGAGGATGAGCTTCGTCTCGGCTCGTGTGATGGCGACGTAGAACAACCGGCGTTCCTCCTCAAGGTCTTCGCGCGTGCTGAGCGACTGTATGCCGGGGAAGAGGTTCTCTTCAAGGCCGACGATATAGACGTAAGGGAACTCCAGACCTTTCGCGCTGTGGATGGTCATCATCGTCACGAGGTCGGCGTTCTCGTCTTCTTTCTTGTCCTGGTCGGTGAGCAATGCCACGTCCTCCATGAATTTCGGGAGGTTCACTGTCATCTGCTCGCCCGTCACCTCATCCACTTGCTTGTCGGAAAACTCCATGATGGCGTTGAGCAGCTCTTCCACGTTCTGCACCCTCGTCTCGGCTTCCGGCGTGTCTTCGTCTTTCAAGACCTTGAGAAGCCCTATCGTGCTGGTGATATGTTTCGCAAGCTCGAAGGCGGTCATCTTGTCGATCAGCGTCTGGAAACTCTGAATCATCGTCGTGAACTCGCGTAGTTTTGTGAGCATTCCCATGTTGAAGTCCTTGCTCGTCTCGTCGAGGGAGACCATGACATCCCACACTGTCTTGTTCTGCTGCTGTGCCAGCACTTGCAGCTTCTGCTTCGTCGTCTCACCGATTCCCCTGATCGGGTAGTTGATGATTCGCATCAGAGCCTGCTCGTCGTACGGGTTGATGGTGACGCGGCAGTAGGCGAGGAGGTCTTTCACTTCCTTGCGGTCGTAGAACGAAAGCCCGCCATATATTTTATAAGGTATATCTTGTTTGCGCAGGGCCTCTTCGATGGAGCGCGACTGTGCGTTTGTGCGGTAAAGTATCACGAAGTCGCGGTTGTTGAGCTGGCGCGACATCTTGTAGCCGAAGATGGAGTTGGCGACCAAGGTGCCTTCTTCGTTGTCGGAGTTGGCGCGCATCAGGGTGATCAGCTCGCCCTCTTCCTTGTCGGACCACACGTTTTTCTTGATCTGGTCTTTGTTGTTTGCGATGACGCTGTTCGCCGCGTTGACGATGGTCTTTGTCGAGCGGTAGTTCTGTTCGAGACGGATTAGTTTATGGCTCGGATAATCGACCTTGAAATTCAGGATGTTCTGTATGTTGGCGCCGCGGAAGCCGTAGATGCTCTGCGCGTCGTCGCCGACCACGCAGATGTTCTCGCGCATCGCGGCGATCCTCTTTATAATAAGGTATTGCGCATAGTTGGTGTCCTGATACTCGTCAACGAGGATGTATTCAAAATGTCTTTGGTATTTGAAGAGTATCTCAGGGAAGTCGCGGAGCAGCACGTTGGTGTTGAAAAGGATGTCGTCGAAGTCCATCGCGTTGGCGCGTTTCAGACGTGCGTTGTAGAGCTTGAATATCTCGCCGGTCAGCGGTTTCTGCGCACGGCGGTCCTGCTCCTGGATGTCGGCGTTGTCGCAGTAGTCGTCTGCGGTGTAAAGTGCCGACTTGGCCATCGAGATGCGATGCAGGACGTATTTCGTCGGATACGCCTTGCTGTCGAGCTGCATCTCTTTCAAAATGTTGTTCACCAACGACTTTGAGTCGTCAGTGTCGTATATGGTGAAGTCGGGTGTGTAGCCGAGGCTTGCCGTCTCGATGCGAAGTATGCGTGCGAAGATGGAGTGGAACGTCCCCATCCACACGTTGCGTGCCGCACCCGGCTCGACGAGCTGCATGATACGCTCCTTCATCTCCTTCGCGGCCTTGTTCGTGAACGTCAAAGCCATGATGGAGAAGGGGTTGATTCCCTGCTGTATCATGTAGGCGATGCGGTGGGTGAGGGCGCGGGTCTTGCCGGAGCCTGCGCCGGCGATAACCATCACCGGACCTTCAACCGCCGTCACGGCCTCGCGTTGAGGCCCGTTCAGTTTTTCAAGAATGTCTGACACGTTTCAAAAATTTTCAGGCGGCAAAGTTACAAAATAGTTTGAAGTTACGACTTGGGAGTTGAAAGTTTTTTTCGATGGTTCAGATTGGCAGTGCGGACGGACGTTTTTGTTCGTGTCCTGGCTGCCCGCAGGGCAGTACCTCAATAACCGGGTACACGTCACGCATGCCCGGCAAGGTGCAAAAAAAATCAAAAAAAATGTTTGCAGTATCGAAAAAACTTGTATTTTTGCCGCCACTATGAAGAACGTACCAACGACATATCAAATGAATGGGGGTCTGACGCATGAATCTGCGCCGGGGCGTTTTGGATTTACCCCCCCCCCGATTGTGTAAGCTTCTGCAAACCAACAATATACAATTTATTTAGAAACTCCGCCGCTGACCGCAAGTCAGGGGCTTTCGGCGTTTCAGGGGTTTCAGGG
>JAUNNU010000158.1 GCA_030537295.1 Bacteroidia bacterium | reverse complement strand
GAACTCGTTGATGTAGGAAGCATATTTTTTGTAAGACAAAATGATGTATCTTTGCGCCCATGAAGAAAATAGAACTTTTATCACCTGCAAAAAATCTTGAAGTCGGCGTCGCTGCCATCAATCACGGTGCTGACGCAGTTTATATCGGCGGCCCGGATTTCGGTGCCCGCGAGAAAGTCGGCAACAGCATTGAAGACATCGAAAAACTTTGTCATCACGCCGCCATTTTCGACGCGAAAGTGTATGTCACGCTTAATACTTTATTGTTTGACAATGAGTTAGAACAGGCTCGCAAGATGGCGTGGGACTGCTGGAACGTCGGCGTTGACGCTCTCATAGTGCAGGACATGGCACTTCTTCAGATGGCAGACATGCCTCCGATTGCGTTCCATGCCTCGACGCAGTGTCATAACATTTCCGCCGAAAAAGTGAAGTTTCTCGAAAATGTCGGTTTTTCGCAGGTCGTGCTTGCAAGGGAATTGAGTATCAATGAGATAAAAGACATTCGTTCGAAGACCACGGTTCCTTTGGAGTTCTTCGTTCATGGTGCTTTATGCGTCTGCTACAGCGGTCAGTGCTATTTGAGCCACGTCATCGGACACCGTTCCGCAAACCGTGGCGCATGTGCACAGCCGTGCCGTCTCGCCTGGAATCTTGAAGATGAAGACGGACACACCTTAATTAATAGCAGGCATCTGCTTTCACTTCGCGATCTGAACAATTCCAAGAATCTTGAAGAACTCATTGATGCCGGAGTTACATCATTTAAAATTGAAGGTCGTCTCAAAGATGCTGATTATGTGAAGAATACGACCGCGTTTTATCGCCGTGAAATTGATAAGATTATTGAAAGACGCTCCGATTTGGAACGCTCGTCGCGTGGCATTTCGGTTCCGGCTTTCGAGCCGAATCTTGAAAAATCGTTCAATCGTGGCTTCAGCGATTATTTTGCTCATGGTCGCCAGAAAAACATCGATGCGCCTTTCACCCCGAAATCTATGGGTGAATACGTCGGGACGATTGAAAGAATCAATGGAAATAAATTGATTATCAACAGTGATATTGAATTTCATAACGGCGATGGTCTTTGTTTTCTCGATAAAAGCAACGAACTCCAGGGATTTTACGTGAACGGTGTTGAAGCCGCTCCTCAATCATTCAGAAAAAAAGAAAACAATCTGTTGATTACTCCGTCCCGTCTGTTCCAAACTATTCCACCTCATGTCCGGCTTTACCGTAATTTTGACATCGTCTGGCAGAAATCTGTTGAAAGCTCGACAGGACAACGTAAGGACAAAATTAGTTTGAGACTTGTTGAGAGAGAAGGCGGAATTGAGCTTTTTGTCGCACATCAATATATTGAAAATCAAGTAGTAAGCGTATCTTTGCCATTGGTCTTGTCGCAGGCTAACAATCCTGAAAAAGCTATGGACACGATTCGGACAAAGCTCTCGCAGTGGGGCGACACGAAGTTCGTTGTTGAGAATGTTGACATTGATTTCAGTCAGCCGTATTTCATTCCGGCATCGGTGCTCGGCGAACTGAAACGCCAGCTTGTGGTGAAACTCGAAAACGCTTTGGTGGAAAAACACAGACAGAACAGAGAAATCAGAAAATCTCAAAAACAAGACTCTCAATATCCCGAAAAATCGCTTTCGTATTTGGGCAATGTGACTAACTCTGCATCGCGTCAATTTTATGAAAATCATGGAGTTGAAGAGATTTCAGACGGTTTGGAGAAAGCAATGCCTGATGGCGATGTCGTTGTGATGACGACGAAACACTGCATTCGTTACGCCAACGGAATGTGCTCAAAGGAAACCGGCAAACCGGCGACACCTTTATATATATGCAACGACAGAGGCCGTTTCCGTCTTGACTTCGATTGCAGGAATTGCAGGATGAAGGTGGTTCGTGAGCGGTAAGGTTCAATTGGACTTCCAATCCGAGTTGAACCATTGGCGTTGTTTGAGCCATTGGTTGGAAGCCTGCAATGCGTGTTTTTTGAATATTTCAAAGTCAACGTTTATCGGGTGGATGCGGTTGTTGGTCTTGTCTTCTGAAAAGACGTACATCTCGTGCCAACCGTTGTTGGGGAATTCTTCTGAGCCGCCGTTCACCATTGACGTGAATTTGGGCAGTTTCAGGAAGTCTCCGTCAAGGACGAATATTATGCTCCAGAAGAAAGACTGCATTGCGTGGATGGATGGTTCTCGGTCGCGTGTTACGCGGTCGCGGATGCTTGTCTTGCACTGTACGCAGCCGAAGCATTGTTTTTTATCGCCTGTGTTTACTATGCAATACAAATCAAAGATGTTGCTTTTTATCTGTTCCTTCAGCCAGCTGATGTCACGTGGTTCGTTGCCGAGTTCCTTCGATTTTATCAGGTTGTTAAGGTCGCGTTGCAGAACAACCTCAATGTCGGTGTCAGAAAGTGCGATATTGGCAAGTTCTTTGACCATTTCTTCGAAAGCATGACCACTGGATTTTTTCCAACTTTGGTCGGCACTGACAACTCTTTGGATTGTTTCGACATTATTAACACCTGATTTCACGTACAAATGTACGCTATAAATGGAACTCCAAAGTTCTGATACTGACGGATTTTCAAATTCCCTAAGACCTTTGATTATTGTAGCCCTAATGGCTGATTTTTGTGCCAGTTTGTCCCATTCATCAGAAATATTTTCACTTATTTCTTTGCCATCATGTTCTTTTTCAAGCTGCTTGATATATCTTTTGTATTCGTTTTTGTATGATGTCAGACAAAAATCGTAATAATCAGTCTTCATGCTTATTGATTTTAAAAAGGTTAATAATTTGCAGTCCCCAAGCGTATGCGAGCAAAGGTGGAACGGCATCTCCTATTTGTTCGTATTTGTCTTGAACAGTCCTGTCAATATGTGGGACTATATATGGTCCGCCAACGAAATCGTATGAATCGGGGAATGATTGAAGACGTGCACATTCCCTTACCGTCAGGCAACGGTCATAAAGAGGATGAACAAATTCATCAAGACAGTGGCTGGTGACTGTTGGGGATGGTTCGTTTAATTTAAGACGATAATTCCGTTTTATAAAAAGTTTCTTTGGTAAAATTCTTTGCCCCTGCAACTCTTCACGTTCTTTGCCATCATACCTGTCAAACAATGATTTGAGACTTTCACCTTGGTTCAAAAGGGAAAAACGTTTCAGTGTGCAATCGCGGTGTTTCATTGGCATGTGATTGACAATGAAATTTTTAGTTAAATTTTCTCTTTTCCAAAAAAAGTCATTTCTCAATAAATCTTGATATTCGGAGGTTTCATTGGTGTATTCTTTTTTTTCTTCACCTGAATTTGCGATAACATTAGGGAGACCGGCCAATGCATCAGCAACTGTTGCGGCTTTTCGATATTGGGTTGGTTCTGAAAGCCACCAGTCTTCAAAACGCGTTGCTAAAATGAAAAAACGGTTTCTTTTCTGTGGCACACCGAATTTTGTGGCATCTAAAACCACTTGAATCAAGTTTTTATATCCCGCTCTGCAAAGTTCCTTCCTTAGTATTTCAACAATGAGTTCGGAAGAATCTTTCGATGCTTTTTTTGATGTAATTCCTGGGACATTCTCAAAAAGAATCATTTTAGCATTTGCAATTTTTGCAATCCTTATTCCCTCCCTGAAAAGAAACTGACGGTCATCGTAAAAAGAACGTGAAGTGTTTCCTGCCGTTGAAAATGTTTCACAAGGCATCCCTGATGTTACCAAATCAACACCTTCTTTGGGTATAAATGGAAGTATATCGTTTTCATAAACCTTTCTGATATCAGAATTGATCACATGAACTTCAGGGTGATTCGCAGAATATGTGTCACAGCAACTTTTGATATATTCAATGGCGACAAGTGTATTGAATCCGGCCGCATGAAGCCCTGTGCAAATTCCGCCTGGCCCAGCAAAACAGTCAATATGTGTAAATATTCTTTCCATTACTTATTAAAGTGGATTGCAAAAGTACATTTTTTTTTAACTTACCGCCACATTTCAAGAAAAAATATTCGCGCTAACTATGTTTTTAAAACCACTTACCGCCACATTTCAAGAAAAAATATCCGCTGTAACTAAA